>JALFRH010000160.1 GCA_022785155.1 Spirochaetales bacterium | reverse complement strand
GTATCGATCAAGTGACCGAAATGAACAATCCTGTCGATCATGGCTGCAGCAAGCTGCTCGTCAGCAACGATCTTCCCCCATTCGCTGAAAGGAAGGTTTGTCGTCAGTATCAGACTCTTGTGCTCATAGCTGTCGGCAATCACCTGGAACACCAGTTCGGAACTCATCTTGTCCAATTGGCAATAGCCCCATTCGTCAATGATGAGAAGGTCAAGGGCCCTGAAGTCTCCAAGAGCCTTTTCTATCCGCCCCGTCTCCTTCGCCTCCAGCAGCCTTGTGGCAAGCTGGGAGAGAGTGATGAACTTGACCTCGTATCCCTGCATGCATTTCTTTTGTATTATATACCTTGGATATGCTAAATCCACGATTCTACTAATCCGATGCATATTGCGTTGTAAAAGAGCCATAACTGCGTAGCGAAAAGGCCGGAATGCAGGTCTAAAAGGCCATAATTGTTAATAGTGCCATTTGAAGCTTATACAGAGTATTTTGGAGATATGTAACGTTGAAAAAGATCTCATAATGGTTTAACCATCCCAGATGGAAAATATCTATTGAAGAAGGTCATGATTGGAGACAAGAAACGAAAACAAAAAAGCACTATCGAGTGTTCTCAGCGTTCTCCAAGTAGTTGGACATCTATGATTCTAGACGATGAGGTTTCCAGCAACTCTGTAGTCAAGCTAGTAACACAGCACTTCACTGTTTTTGATCAATGTTCCTAAAGAGAAATAGTAAATGAAAAACTACCTCAGAAACCTTCAATCTGGGGTGGCCTTTTGCCTGTGCCTAGTGGCCGTTCGCAAACGCATCTATGGCCTACGCCAAACGCAAAATGCAAATCCGAGGTCACTTCATATTGTTTAGTAATCCTTCATTTTTCGACAAAACACATTAATTTCGCGTTATAGAGGTGTAAGGAGAAATAAATGGACAACGATATTGATCCCAAAATACTGGAGGAAATTAGAAAACTCTCTCTATCCTCCAACGTAAAGTTCAATAGATTCTTTGGTGATCTTACACCTGAGACAAAAAATGTACTTGAGACCATCATCCGGCACTATATCCCGAAATTGAAGTCTATCAAGAACCTGACAATACAGAAGTATGCAGCCCATGACAAAGGAAGGGGACGCATTACTGACATGGAGATAGAGATGCTTGATGGAGAAAGCATCTGGGTAGAGATGCAGAACTGGAACGAGAAGATAGAAGAAGTGAAGTTTTCCCGATGGGATGACTTAAGGCATCTTCAACTCAAAAAGGCAAAAGGAAGAAAATGCTACCTGTTTGTTCTTCTCAAGATAAAAGAATCAGAAGAAGAGTATAAGATATGGGACGGATTTAGAGACTTGGAAGCTATAAGATACTCTATGAAGCCAGACTACCATGATGGAGGAATGAATGAAGAAATCTTTCCCGAGGAGGCCGATGGTGTTATTATATTCTTGAACACAGAAAGGCTCTCTGGACGTAAAGATATACTTGGCGACATATTCCACGACCTCTTGGTTCCTGGAAATGTAGAGTTGAAGAACAAAGACATGGAGAAGAGAAGAAAGGAAGTATTTACAGATGAGGAGATAAGAAAGATGTGTATTGAGGAGCAGAAACTTGTTGATAAATTTACAGAAGAGAATCGTATTTCAGACATAAAGTTCATGTACACTGAAGGGATTTCTCCAGAAAAGATTGCAAAAGGAACTAAACTTACATTAGAGAAAGTAAAAAAGATTCTTGAGATAGAATAACATATCCTTATATTGCAAAATAGAAATTAGAAAGACCGAGATGTTGTTTATCGCCAAGCACATAATTCTGCAAAAGAATATTAAATAGGAAAAGAGGGAGCACTTGGCGATAATTCTTAATCTTATATAGGATTATTTACCTCGGCTTATTACGAAAGGCCTTGACGGCTCTTTATGCCCCAACACAATAGAATCCACCCCCAATAAGCATACAAAGAGATAGTAATATAGACATATCAACTACAAGAAAAAAGACCCCACCAAATCAAACAACCTTATAATTCCAGCTATTTTCCCTTTTCTATTGGCTCTTACAACGGTGTCGGCCTTGCGCCGGTTTTCCCTAAGGTGCCCCGCGACAAAGCCCCCTTGCCCTTCGCGGCCTCCCCCTGTCGCTTTTCCTCATCTTCGAATACTCTTCGACAGTCTCTGTGGTACGTATCGTCGTCTTCAGCTTCTCGCAGAGCTCATTCCATTCGATGGTCTTGTTTGACCAGAACCTAGCATGGCAGCTATTGCCATATGAAATAGGCAGATCTCGCATTATCCAAACCTCCATGTTTTATGAAATCCGAGGGCAATGACGTCATCCCTCTACCCAGTAGCCATGGGAGACGGTCAAATCGGATGCTTTTCGTAATGTTTTTTGAGTTTTTTCTCTACACGGGCCAAACGGTGACCGACCGTGTTTTCATCCACCCCGATTGATTCGGCGTAATCCTTGATGAGGACACCCCGCATCCTGATGGCAATGAACATCTCCGCAAGGTGAGGCTTCGACCTGAAGACATCCCTCACCCATCTGCAGTCATCCTTGAACTGTTCCTCATCCTCTAACTTCCGGATCTTGTTAGCGACCACGTAAATCAACCAAAAGGGAATGCGGACGTTTTCTTGAACTAAATTATAGTAATATACCAAGTTCAGTTCTATACTTCTTTAAACAAAAAATACTACTAGCTGTTCTCCAAAACTAGGGAAAATTGCAAGTTGTTCTGGAGTTCACCTGCAGATGGTTCCTCTTGGGGATTATCACCCCGAACCTATGACATGCCTGTCATACTGAAAAAGCACCACACTTCGTTGTGGGTGCTTTGTAATGGTGGCCGGACTCCCGGAGTCAGTCGAACTTCATGTGAGTAAGGAGTGCCGTAAACGATACACACCTGTTTGCAGGAATGTTTGTCCCAATCCATCCTTTGCTGTTCTTTGGGTCCTTCATGGCTTTTCCCGGAAGCTTTACGGGATCATCGAGAAAATAAAAGGAATAGCTTTTTTCTTCGTTTGTTTCATCCCTGCTACTCTTTTCTTCATCGATATACTCTGCGATGCCTTTGGTCCACTTTCCAATGAGAGCCGTTTTCCTGTCTTCCTCGTAATCGGAGCAGAAGGAATTCAGTTCTTCAATGATTGCATGAGGATTATCAATGGCGCTGAGTCTAAATGATAATATGCCAAGTACGCGGGATATGTATGATGCACCTTCCCCTTCAGGCTGATTCGCGCCCCTTGTAAAGTACGGGCAGAAGTATAAAGGGGAACCGTAAATGACTTCCCGCCTGTACAAATTGCACGACCTGTATTTATTAATTTCCTTCTCGTAGCCCAAATCCTGGATAAGGATTTCCTTCTGTGTCTTCATCGTAAAAAATCTCCTAAGATATTGCAGAAATCTGTATGTTGTCTGGTCCTGAATTATTTCCTGATCATCCGTCAGCTCGTCGATAAAGATCCAGTTAATATTCTTTACAGCTATACCTTCCTCGCCGGAAGCAAACCAGTGCTCATTTGTCTGGGTTATGAAGCACAGTACCCTGACAGTTTCATCCGATTTCAACAGGATTTCAGGGTACCTGTATCTTTGGGTAATCTCTTTGTTCGTTCCGATCTTAGCCTCGATGATAAGATGAAACCTGCCATCAAGTTTTATCTCAATGTCAGTCCTTCCATGTTCATGATGAACCTTCTCCGTTTCAATTGTGATCGCTTTGAAATTGTCATCAGTATTATTCACTCTTATGCCCATCTCACGAAGGAATCTGAACAGGAGCTTTCTGTTTGTGGAAAGAACATACGCGAATGCCTTTGTCAGTCCTGTCTCCTTATCCCCGAACAGATGGAAGAAATTTGACTGCATCCTTGTCGTTCCCTTTTGCTTTATTACCGGCATTTTTCCTCCTATTGGTAATAATAAAGCATACTGAATCCATTATGGTAATTATTTTTTCTCGATTTGAATTCCTAAAGCTTACGGACAATGGTAAGACAGTCACTATTCACAACAGGAAGAAGAGGCACACAGAAGTGGCAGAGCTTATTGGGCTGTCTTTCGACACCTCCTTGAAGTGTCTAGGCTGGCTTCTGTGTATAACTTTTGCACTTGTCGTGATAAATAATGCTTCATAAAACAAAAACTTGAAAATAAACATACTTATTTGTGATCTTTTCTTTTTTGACACTATGAAGAGAAGAAGGAGTTTTATATGATTAAATTTGAATTAGTAAAAGTAAACGAGTCCTTTGATTCTCTTAAGTCCAGACTAAAGGATAGAGATAATTCTCTCGCTTCACTCTATGAAGCCCTGCTCCCCTGGAAGGAATCATGTAGAGAGGAAGACTATCCAGAACTTTATAGACGCTTTGTGGAAGAAGGAGAGGATTTTAATTCTTGGAAGGAAATAGAAGAAAGACTTCCACAACTTACTCTCATAGAGAATAGTGATAATAAAGTAGTATTAGCAGGAGACGACGCTCTCTCAAATCACCTCTTTATGCTTCGACTCGCCATCATCAACGGATCAAATCTAACTCTTACTTCAGATGGAAAACTAGTTGAAGTAAATACCAATCCTGATACTCTTGCCTACGTATATAAGTTTTACAATATCAATTATTCTTTCTCAGAGAATAAAATGACATTGGAGCACTTTAATCCATAATTCCCGTCAAGTGTTTTCTAGTCTATAAAGTTTTTAGAAAAAAACATTTTCTCTTTTGTTTTTCTTCATCAACCGTTCTATCTCATTAGTGAGCAAGAAAGAAACAATAAACTAAGTCAATCGAAAGTAAAGGAGATTATATATATGAGAAAAGTATCACCACAGACAGTCGCAAAGAAAATCAACGCTCTCAAGGAAGAGCTTAAAGATCTTGAGAGATATGAAAATCAATCTTGAGAGATATGAAAATCAATCTTGTACCTTCTCCTTTACTGTTGGAGAGGATTTGGAGGACATCAGGCCTTCCTATGACTATAAAGAGACTCAGAAACGCTATATGGAGCTTACTCAGGAGATCAGAAAGCTCAGACACACTATGAATGTATTCAATACCAGTACTATTGTACCTGGTTTTAATATGACAGTAGACCAAATGCTTTGCTATCTCCCTCAGCTAAGGGAGAGAAAGCAGACACTGAAAAAAATGAAGGACAAACCTATCAGTGGCCGTTCCAGCAGCATTTTGGAAGGCGTTGTCAAATACGATTACTGTAACTACAGTGTCCAGAAGGCCACTGAAGATTACAAGAAAATTGCTGATGAGTATGCAAAAGCTCATACAGCCCTGGATCTCATCAATGTTACTGGTGAAATCGAGGTTGATTGGTAAATTGACTTTGCTGGGGTCCGTCTTATGGTGGATCCAAAACCTGGAGGAGGCAAAAGCAAACGGAAATTCTTAGTCAAACGTAACGTTAAATGTATTGGTCAATAAGATATTTCCAATCAAAAAGATCACATCAGTCAACCAGTTGTCTAAGCAATAGTCAAAATTGAAAAAACTGGAAAAATGCCAAACCCTATGGAAAGCAGGTTGCAGTTAGAGCTTTCCTTTCTTATTTGTGGATATGCCTCGTCAGTTGACGCGTCCACTCATTCTTTAAATACAAACACTCCTTGTGTTTTTCGTTCTCTATCAATCGCCTGAAAGGAGGATACTCAATGATGACTACAGAAAGAAAAATTGATTGTTTATTATCTGAGCTTTATGAGGTCTTATGGAAAATCAGGAGATGGGAGTGCATTACTAATTATTTCGTTGTATTTAAAGGAGAAGATGTAGATACTGTCAGGCCTTATTACGATTACGAGGGAACACAGAAAGCAATAAAAGAGATCAATAGATGTCGTTTCTACTTAAAATCACAAGTCAGCAAAACGAGGATTCAACACTACTTGGAAGAGGAAGGAATGACTATTGATGAATTGGAGATGTATAGGGATGATTTGAAACACAGAATAAACACTCTCGATGAAATCTTGGAATATAGACCTGAGACCAAAGAAGCCAATAATGGCGTGGTTTTAGAGACATACTGCAACTATGATGAGGAGATAATCGGAAAAGAAAAAGACCAATTAAAAATAGAATTAGACAGAATCAATGATACTCTTGATGCCCTCTATGACTCCGCCATTGTCTCTATTGAGGGGACAGAAACTCAGTGGGAGAAAATGATAGAAGAGAAAACACAATACATTGATAGTATAATCGATAAAGATCTATGGAACGAATACGACAAAGTATTACATTACAAGCATAATTTAAATGACTGGATTCCATTTGATAAGTATGAACTTTGGTACAATTGGTGGGATTATGTATTTTGGTGGAAATGAGTATCCATAGTTTTCATGTTGATAATCCAAAAATTAAGAATATAGCCCCTTGAGGTTTGAGGAGGAATCAGGTGGAGACAACAAGTATAAATGATATCAAGGATATAATTCCATATTATAAGAAAAAGCTCAGAAAACAAAAGAGGATTGAAGAATCCCAAATTAATTACATCTTACAGGAAAGTGATGGTTTTGTTCCTCAAGAGCCTAATTCTGATCTTTCCAGCGTACAGAATGATATTCAGGATTACAATACTATCCTCAACACACTCAGACGTGAAATAAATGAATTTACCGTCTCATATTTTGTTCCAGAATTCAACATGACTCTTGATGAACTGGAAATGTATCAAAAAGACTTGTCAAATAGATGCAATAGGCTCAGTGAAATGGCCAAGAAATCCCCTCTGACACGCAATATTTTAGAAGTCAGATTTGTTACCCATTTCTATACGAACTATGATATTGATGAAGTGAAAAAAGAATATATAGAACTCTCTGAAGAACGCGACAGAGTCAAAAGGGTTCTTGACGACATATATGAAAACGTTGAGTTCGAACCAAAATATTTTGAATTTGTATATGATGAAGTCGAGGAAGAGGAGGAAGAAGAAGAGGAAGAGGCTTACCTCAGTATCTTTGATGATTTCGATCCTTTTGACGACATTTAAAAGGATTACACAGTGCCAAAAAAATTCTTTGATATGTAAAGATTTATATCGTCTGGAGAAATGAGGACAGAGGATAGATATTCTCTTAAAAGAAAGAAGAAAGGAGGAAGCATGTATTTTGAAACAAAGTTAATTAAGAATGCAAGACTTAGTGCAATGAATGAGGAGGAGTTGATTAATCTCCTTAATGAAGCTGCAGACAAAACCAACCAGAACCCAGATTCATTCTTTATTTTTCCATATGGTGTTTATTCCGATTATATATTTTTATTGATAAGAACATCGTTTTCAGAAATAGGTAAAGCCAGCGAATTTGCCGAGCATTGTGGGCTAAAACTGAATAATTTTGGCTTTGATGAGATTTCTCCTGAGCAATATGAAGTATTATCAGAGGGCATAGGTTATGATCAATATAAGAAAGGATGCATCGAATATCCCGATTCTTTTGATAGTTCTAGAATAGAGTATTTGACAATTCCTTCAAAAGGCTCTGAATTATTTATGCCTAAAAAAGCTGAGCACCCTAAGACTCTGGCCGACGAACTTATCTTTATTGCTCATAACAAGAAGCATTTTGTCTCACCAATAAACTATTATATAGTTTCTGCAGACAAAAAGAGACAAAGAGCAATAAGAATGGCTTTGCTTCAATCTCTCAAAATGCATAGTTGGATTGATCCTTCATATTACAAGACCGTCTCTTTGGACACAAAAGGAGGAGATTATAACCCAGCAATGGGAGACCTGGATTATATATACTACGGAGAAAGAGATTATCCTATTGTACTTTCCATTAACGGAGATGGAATTCTGCCTCAAAACAATGAAACTCTCAATTCTTTTATAGATGCTTTGATTAAATACAAAGATGTAAATACAACTATTATTGAGAGTAAATACTTTGATGAAAGAATGATGAAAGCATTGGAGGAAAGAGATAATTCAATTCCTTTTGTTTTGATTCAAGACACTGGAAAAGTAAGAATCCCTTCTTCATTACCCCAAAACGTCTTCAGATCCTGTAAAGACTATTTCGATAGATTAGAATCAAAGAAAGAGCCCAGAGTATAACCAGATTTCCATAATTGGTATCTGGATCATAATGACTTTGAGTTCCAAGAATAAGTGCTAGACAGAAACCTATGAGTCTAATTATGGTGGAGTATCTTTCTTTGGGGATTCTTACAAGTATAAAATGAAAAAAAGATA
>JALFRH010000135.1 GCA_022785155.1 Spirochaetales bacterium | reverse complement strand
GAGGAAAGAGCAGGACCACGGAATTGGAGTTCAACCTCTTTAGGACGGCACACCCGGACTTTTCCTTGGAGATGAGGGGCTTTGTGGACAATGTCCCGTTGTACATAATGGCATGTGACATGCAGATGGGGAAGGCCGGTGCAAACTCATTGATGGAGTCCTTGTATCTCAAGAGGCCGTTCCTGGTAAGCGAAGTGTTGTATATGGCACGTTCCACACCACTCTTTTTCAAGGATCATTATGTGGGTTGGTGTGAAGACGACATCGACAAGAAGGCTGATATCATAGAGCGTTTCTACAGGGATGAAGGGGAAAGAAAGAGGATTGAGGATGCCATGGACAACCTTCCTGTAGTCTTCTCTTCAAAGAAACTCATTGAAATGATTGAAAAAGATACAAAAGAGTTTAATAAAGAAAATGGAATACAATGAATTCAAACTTGGAGACGGAACAGTACTGAAGTCCTACATAAGGGAAGACTTGTCTTATAAATGCGACAGCCATAGACTTCGCCCCGGAATCATAGTCCTTCCTGGAGGAGGATATGAGTATCTATCCCCCAGGGAAAGCGAGCCCATTGTCCTGGAGTTCCTTTCCCGTGGATACAATCTCTTTGTCGTTGAATATGCTGTAACAAAGGAAGAGATAAAGAATAAAGAGCCGGAGAGAGAGGTGGCT
Organism: Spirochaetales bacterium; assembly: GCA_022785155.1. Taxonomy (GTDB): domain Bacteria; phylum Spirochaetota; class Spirochaetia; order Sphaerochaetales; family Sphaerochaetaceae; genus Ornithospirochaeta. Next base: position 4,639 of record JALFRH010000135.1, on the reverse strand, counting down.
GAGGCTATTTCCTTCATCAGGAAAAACAAAGATAGATTCAGAGTGAAGGAAGACAACCTGGCTCTCATGGGTTTCTCTGCAGGAGGACATGCCGCCCTTTCGTTGGGTGTCCATTGGGAGAAGTATGGAGAGTCCTCAAGGCCTGATGCCCTGGTTCTCTCCTATCCTGTGGTTACAATGGGGGAGTGGACCCATGAAGGCTCAAGGGATAATCTGACAAGGGGGGAGAAGGAGAGAATCGAGTATTTCTCCCTTGAAAACCATGTAACAGCCTCAATCCCTCCTACCTTTGTCTGGCATACTACTGAGGACAAATCTGTTCCTCCTATGAATACCATTATGCTTTTGGAGGCTTTGGAGAAAGCAGGGGCATACTACGAGTACCACATCTTCACCAAAGGTAAACATGGCCTTTCCACCTGCAGGAAGGATGTGGGTTCTCCTGAGAAGAGGGCTGAAAACTGGATGGATCTGGCAGATTCTTGGCTCTCTGAACTCTTTTCATTCCAGATGTAGGAATAAAAACAGGGAAAAACAATAATAATTGTTCCGAATTTGTATTGCACCACACTTTGTTCTGGTGGAAAATCACAATATGCAGTACATGGATGTAAATACAGCTTCCCAAAAATGGGGTATTACAGGGCGCAGGGTCAGGATACTCTGCAATGACGGAAGAATAGATGGTGCTGTGAGAAACGGCTGGTCTTGGCTTATTCCAGCCGATGCTCCCAAGCCAGGAGACGGCAGAGTCCTCAGAAGATTCAGAAACCTGGATATAAGGCCTGGTTTTGTGGATGTGGACACACTCCATGGAATGTCTTCAGACTTTCCTCTCTCATCCAGCTCTTCTTCCTTCGTATCCCTTCTTCCCTCTACAATCTCTTTTCTCTTTCTTTTGGATGGTAAGGAAATAGGGGCTGAGGAAGTGAAGGTGGTGCTGGAAGGAAAGCTTTGTTACTCCCTTTCCCTTCAGGAACACCTGTTGATAGTAAACTTCACTTCCATACTGAAGAATCTTTTCCACAAAAAGGACAAGTGGAACGGAGGAACCTTGAAGGAGACCTATGCCCGTCTGATGCAGGGTATCCTGGACTCTGACGGAGAGTATGAAAGGGAATATCTGGAAGGAAGGGAAGATGGGGAGAAAATAAGCGTCAAGGCTGCAATGGAGACAATGCTTAAGCAATACGAAGACTCCTGGTCTCTTCTCCATCCAGTTTCATCCTCATCGATCCTCTCTGGCGAGATTACAAGGATCTCACCTTATAATTCCGCTCTATCTTTCTTTACATACCTTGTCCTTGGGGGCGAACTTATGAGGGGAGGTGTTCTTCCTCCGCTTTTGGATTCTTCCATTCTTCTTGAAGCAAAGGCTGCCTATTCCTTGGTTTCAAGTAAGGGTGTCTATACTGATTTGACATCCCTGACAGAGAGAATGATCCTCAGGTCTTATATGGAGATGAAGAAGAATGTATGACGTTATATTGAAAAACGGTCTTATAATGGATGGAAGGGGAGGTAAGCCGTACAAGGCTGATGTGGCGGTCTTCTCCTCATCCATAGCCCTTATTACCAATAGCAATATATCCAGGGGAAAGAAGGTTGTGGATTGCACTGGAAAAATAGTGGCCCCAGGCTTCATAGACTCCCATACACACTCAGACTTCCTGTTTTTTTCCGATCCAAAGGCTTCCTATAAAGTCGGGCAAGGTATTACTACAGATATTTCTGGTAACTGCGGAATAGGTGTTTTTCCATACAAGAATCCAATTTTGAAAGAGTTTGTAAAGGATGTATTGGGAGAGTGGAAAGATTGGAATTGGAATGATTTTTCCTCTTACAAAGCCTATCTACAGAAAAACGGCATGGGGTGCAACGAGGCCTTCTTGGTGTCCCATACAGCCCTTAGGGCATATGTAATGGGAAACGACTCTCTGAGGGAAGCCACTGAAAGGGAAGTGGAGGATATGTGCGCTCTTCTTTCATCGGAACTGGATAAAGGCGCCATAGGCTTCTCTTCAGGCCTTTATTACTCTCCCTGTGTCTTTGCATCCCCCTTTGAAATCCTTTCCCTTTTGAAGGTTGTGGCCTCCAAAAACAAGATATTCTCAGTCCACCATAGGTCTGAAGGAAGAGGCTGTGTCAAATCGTTGGAAGAAGTATTGGAGTATGCAAAAGAGAGTGGAGTGAGATTGGAAGTCTCCCACTTGAAGGCCATAGGCAAAGAGAATGAGAAGAATATAGACGTAATGCTGGGGATGATAGAGAAATATAGGGAAGAGGGGGTTGATGTTAAGTTTGACGTCTATCCATATACCTTCGGCTCCACAAGCCTCTTCTCTCTTCTTCCTCCCCGTGTTTTGGCATACTCGAGGCTTGAACAGAGAATGGCACTTTCCTTGGATAGTGAAAGAAGAACCATCAAAGAAGAGATTATGGATCCTGACGGCTGGGATAGCGTCTATCCTATGGTGGGGCCGGATGCCATAAAGGCCCTCTATCTCTCCTCTCACCCTGAGTATAATGGCATGACGCTGTCTGAGATTGCAGGTATAAAGGACCTAAGTGATCCTCTTGACGCCCTTTTTGATATTCTGGAGGATGAAACGGGCTTGGCTGTCATGACCGATGTAACTGAATCTGAAGAGAACTTGGAGAAGGTCATATCCCACTCCTTATCTTGTTTCGGGACAGACAGCCTCTATTCCTCACCTCTACCTCATCCACGTTCTTTCCACTCTACAGTGGAGTTTCTGAAAAAATATGTCATGGAAAGAAAGCTTATGACTATGGAAGAGGGCATAAGGAGAATGACGGGGGAGACTGCAGATCGCTTCGGCTTACGTGACAGAGGCACCTTGGAGGAAGGAAAGGCTGCAGATATCACAGTCTTTGATCCCGAGCTCCTTTCATTAGTGGACGAAAGGAGAAATAGAGGTTTCTCCTTGGTTCTTGTAAATGGAAAAGTTGCAGTGGAAAACGATGGAATTACAGGAGAATTGGGAGGAAAAGTACTTACAATATAGAGGCAAGTAGCCTAAATGGGATTTTGTAGTTATCCTTTCCTCCATGAATGAAAAGAAAAAATGGAATGAATTATCTCCCAAGAGCCAGAAAGTGCTTTCTTTGACCGCCTTTTTGGTGTTCTTGTTGTTTTCTGTTTTTCTTTTGGTTGTTGTTGGCATTCCAATTGTAAAACACGCAAAGAATCCTGATGCCTTCAGAGCCTGGATAGATGGAATGGGTGTATGGGGCAAGGTTGCATATGTGGGTATGAATGTACTCCAGGTACTGGTGGCGGTGATTCCAGGAGGACCTTTGGAGGTTGCAGGAGGATATGCTTTCGGGCACTTTGAGGCCATGGTTCTCTCTACAATTGGAATGGGAATTGGAAGTGCTTTGGTTTTTCTCCTTGTAAGGTACTTTGGATATAGACTTGTGGAGGCCTTCTTCCCTGTCCAGAAGATAAATGAACTGAAGTTCCTGAAATCCTATAAAAGCAGGGATATCCTGATCTCTCTTCTTTTCCTGATTCCAGGAACCCCCAAGGATTTATTGGCGTATTTCTGTGGGCTTACGGAAATAAAGTTCTCAACCTTTATTTTGATTGCAACCTTTCTGAGAATCCCTGCAATCTGGGCTTCCACGGCAGGAGGCAGCGCCATGGGGGACAAGAGCTATATCCTGGCCATTATAATCATGGCCTTGATAATTGCATGTACTTTCCTCGGAATCGGGATATATTCATTGATTGTGAAACGAAATGGAAAAAAGAAGGATAAAAACACTGGGGAAGAATGAAATTGAGGCCATATTCTGATAAACTGCACCCATGGGAAAACTGTTTATCTTCGATATGGGGGAAGTGTTGATCCTCAACGTAAAGAATCTTCAGGCTATAGCCGAGCGTTTCTCTCTTGATTACAAGCCTTTCAGAGCTTTCTATGGTCTCTATGACAAGGATCTTATGGAAGGAAAGATGGAGAGTATGGATTTCTTTGGAATAATGGAGAAGAAGTACAACGTCAAGATAAACGAGAATCTCTTTATCCGGGATTTCCATCCTCTCCCCAATCCTTATATGATGGAGACAATCGATAAACTGAGAGAAAAAGGCCATCGCTGTGTCTTGGGCTCCAATACTTTCGAGCCCCATATGACGGTGGTGGAAAAAATGGAGGAGAAGCCTCTTTCCCATCTGGACCATTTGTATCTTTCCTATAAGATGGGTGTGGCTAAGCCTTCCCCCGATTTCTTTCTCTATATTCTTGAAAAAGAGAAGGTAAGTCCAGAGGACACCATCTTCATAGATGACAGGGCCTACAACACAGATGTGGCTTCTTCCTTGGGTATTAAGACTCTTCTATATAACAATGAAAACAAAGAAGAAAACGAAGAGTTCTTCAAGGAGTACTTGGAATGAAAAAGCTGCTTGTTCTGATGGTTTTGGTAGGTATATCACTTTCCCTTTCCGCCACAGATAGGTATTCAGTGGCCTATGGAATGAGAAATAACAGTCAGGTGGAGGACAATCATTTCTTCTTGATGGAAGGTGAAGGCGATAGGTTTTCCTTCACTTTCATGGAGACAGGAGGCGAAGCCATTACATTTGACTCCGAATATAGGGGGGAGTTCT
>JALFRH010000083.1 GCA_022785155.1 Spirochaetales bacterium | reverse complement strand
CTGAATTCTTTCTCCTCCGTTTCTCTGGAGATATATAGTGGAACCCATACCTGCTTTTTTAAGCGCTTCTTCTATAGCATGGAAACCGTAGATTCTCTCTCCCATCTTTCCTCCTAGTCGTTATCAAAAGGAACCGGTTTCGGCGCCTTTGTGGGGCTTACTGCATCATAAAGCTCTTTCATAAGCTTTCTTTCCTTCAATCCAAGTCTCTTTGGTGTTTCTACAACTATCTTGAGATACATATCGCCTCTGGCGTTATTTCCCCTTAGTACAGGAACACCCTTTCCTCTTAGACGAAGAAGTTTTCCACTCTGTGTCCCTTCAGGGATATCCACCATGACATCAGTTCCATCGATTGTAGGAACCTGAATGGTATCACCCAGAGAAGCCTGGACAAAGGAGATAGGAATCTGAAGATATACGTCGTTTCCATCTCTTACAAAGTATTTGTCAGGGCGTACTCTTATTACAAGAATGAGATCTCCGTTCGGGCCGCCGTTTGAACCGGCATCGCCCTTTCCTCTTAAAGTAAGCCTTGTTCCATCGTCGCTTCCAGCAGGAATTGTAACACTTACCTTCTCATTCTTTCTGATACTTCCTGTACCGTGGCACTCTGCGCATGGGTTATCGACCACAGTACCTGTTCCACGGCAAGTGCGGCAAGTCTGAGCCATTTGGAAGAATCCGCCGCCGGACACCACCTGACCGCTTCCTCCACAGGTAGGACAAGTATGCCTTCCACTTCCTCCTGCTCCATGACAAGAAGGACAAGTGTCATCATGGGCAAAGGATATCTCCTTCTTACAACCAAAAGCAGCTTCCTTAAAGTCTATTGTGAGATCATATCTCAAAGACTGTCCCTGCTGAGGAGAGTTTGCACTTCTTCTCTGGCCACCGCCTCCGCCGAAGAAAGAAGAGAAAATATCAGAGAAACCGCCACTTCCACCGAAAATATCGCTGAAGTCCCTATATACATTCTGATATCCGCCGCCGGCGCCGCCCATACCGTCTACGCCTGCAAAGCCATATTGGTCATAAGCAGCCTTTTTCTTTGGGTCGGAAAGTACTTCGTAGGCTTCACTGGCCTCCTTGAATCTCTCTTCCGCGTCCTTGTCATTTGGATGAGTATCAGGATGGTTGGCCATAGCTACTTTTCTATAAGCCTTCTTTATCTCATCATCTGTGGCACCTTTGTTGATGCCCAGTACTTCATAATAATCTCTCTTTGCCATAACACGTCCTATATTACACAGAAAGCAGCATGGAATCCATGCTGCTTAGAGTGTCTTTGAGGATTCTTTTATTTTACTTCCTCGAAGTCTGCATCCATTGTGTCGCCGTTGGATGAAGTGTTGCCGCTTGCACCCTCGTTTGGAGCACTATTGGAGCTATTTGCACTGTTCTGTGCATTCTGAGCCTGCTGGGCAGCCTCATAGACCTTCTGTCCAAGCTGCATTGATACTTCCTGGAGCTTCTCTGTCTTGCCCTTGATTTCTTCAAGAGAAGCGTTGGAAGAAGCCAATGTATCTCTCAAATCCTTTACTGCAGCTTCGATGTTTGCCTTTTCTTGAGCAGAAATCTTATCTCCATATTCCTTGAGGGCCTTCTCTGTAGAATAGCAGAGTGTCTCGGCATTGTTCTTTGCCTCGATTGTCTCTCTGGCCTTCTTGTCATCTTCAGCGTGGGCTTCGGCTTCCTTGACCATCTTTTCAATGTCTGCTTCGCTGAGACCTGAAGAAGATTCGATTCTGATCTTCTGTTCCTTACCTGTTCCAAGATCCTTTGCAGATACGTGGACGATACCGTTGGCATCGATATCGAAGGTTACTTCAATCTGAGGTACTCCTCTTGGTGCCGGAGCGATTCCTTCAAGGTTGAACATACCAAGCGTTCTGTTCTGTGAAGCAAGCTCTCTTTCACCCTGGAGAACATGGATTGAAACAGCTGTCTGGCCATCAGATGCCGTGGAGAAGATCTGACTCTTTCTTGTAGGAATAGTTGTATTTCTCTCAATAAGCTTTGTTGTTACTCCGCCAAGAGTCTCGATTCCAAGTGAAAGCGGTGTGACATCCAAAAGAAGGACATCCTTTACGTCTCCCTTGAGAATACCACCCTGAATAGATGCACCTACTGCAACTACTTCATCTGGGTTTACACCCTTGTGTGGTTCCTTGCCAAAGAGCTTCTTTACAGCTTCCTGTACCATTGGGATTCTTGTCGAGCCACCGACAAGTACGACTTCATCGATATCAGATGCTGACAAGCCTGCATCTCTGAGAGCATTCATGCAAGGAATCTTTGTCTTCTCGACAAGTGGTTCGATCATCTGCTCGAATTTAGCTCTTGTAAGCTCCTTCTGAAGGTGCTTAGGACCTGTAGCGTCAGCTGTGATGAATGGGAGGTTGATGGTTGTCTGAGTAGAAGAAGAAAGAGTGATCTTTGCCTGCTCAGCAGCTTCCTTAAGTCTCTGGAGAGCCATCTTATCCTTTGAAAGGTCGATGCCATATTCCCTGTTGAAGTCGGAGACAAGCCACTCGATGATGACCTGGTCGATGTTATCTCCACCAAGGTGTGTATCACCGTTTGTACTCTTTACTTCAAATACTCCATCACCAAGCTCCAAGATTGAGATATCGAATGTACCACCACCGAAGTCGTATACAGCGATCTTCTCTTCCTTTGAAGAATCCTTGCCGAAGCCATAGGCAAGAGCTGCTGCTGTAGGCTCGTTGACGATTCTCTTTACTTCCAATCCTGCGATTCTTCCGGCATCCTTTGTTGCCTGACGCTGGGCGTCGTTGAAGTAAGCAGGAACAGTGATGACTGCTTCAGTAACTTCTTCACCAAGGAAGTCTTCGGCTGTCTTCTTCATCTTCTGAAGAACGATTGCAGAAATCTCCTGAGGTGAGTAGAGCTTTCCGTCTACATCGATTTTGATTTCATCTCCTGAAGCGCTGGTCACCTTGTAAGGAACCATCTTTGTCTCTTCAGTAACTTCATGGTACTTTCTTCCCATGAATCTCTTTATAGAATAGATTGTGTTCTCAGGATTTGTAACCATCTGGTTCTTGGCAGGCTTACCTACAAGTCTGTCAGCACCCTTGAAGGCTACCACACTTGGAGTAGTTCTATCTCCTTCACTATTTGCAATTACTGTAGGCTCGTTGCCTTCCATAACTGCAACACAGCTATTTGTTGTTCCAAGGTCAATACCAATAATTTTTCCCATAATTTATATCTCCATATATTTTCAAACGTTAAGTTGATGGATTTCCCATCTGCAAACTAAAGTAATAATTGATGAAAAAAACGTCAAACAATCTAGAGTTTTTTTCTTTACTTCTTTGGTTTTGCAACAAAAACTTTTGCAGTCCTGAGAACCTTACCATGGAGAAGCCAGCCTTTATTGCATTCCATGCTCACTTCTTCCTCAGTAATTCCTTCCTTCTCTTGTACTCCATATGCTTCCATGAAGTTAGGGTCGAAAGGTGTTCCTACGCTGCTGTTTATCATCTCCAGCCCCCAATTGGTCTTGAGTCGCTGAAGCATCTGGTCGTTTACCATTATGACGCCATTCTTCATCGCCTCGAAATCCTGGGATAGGGATGCAGACTCAATGGCACGAGAGAAATTATCAAGAGGTTCCAGCAAATCGGAAATCAAAGATTCGTTTGCATACTTGACTGCGTTTTCCTTTTCAGTCCTTAGTCTCTTCTTGTAGTTTTCCGTATCCGCCATTCTCCTCAATTCGTCTTCCTTCATTTTGGATATGGTTTCTTCCAGTTCCTTTACCTTTGCCTCAAGTTCAGAAATCTTTGCATCCTTTGGATCTTCTTCATTCTTTTCTTCAGAAACGTTCTCTTCAACTTCCGGGAGCTCTGTATTTTCTTTCTCTACAGCTGCAGCTTCTTTTTCTTCTGCCTTTTTCAACTCCTTATCCTCTGCCATATATTCACTTCCTTTATTTTTGTTCTTTTTTTTGATTCTCATGACAAGTGCCCTCCCAGGGCACCTGTAAAAGAAGTTAATAAATCATTTGAGAAGAGTCAAATTATTCATCGTCGGAGACATCCACCTCTTCTTCCCCGATGATCAGATCCATTTCTTCGATGGAATGGAGGGGCTTGCGGGAGGTCTTCTTCTCCTCGTCCTTTCTCTTCTCTTCAATCACTTTCTGCTGGCCCTTGAGACGTACAAGGTTGGCCTCTTCATTAATTCTCTTGCTTCTTACTTCCCTTGTTTCATCCTGTAGCTTGTCCCTGTCCTGGCCGAGAGTGTCGATTTCATCCTGGAGTCTCTTCTCTTCCTGCTGCAGGTTCCAAATAGTCTCCTTCATGCTTGTTACGGACTCCACCTTTTCGTTTAGGCTGGTTTCGCTTTCACGAATCTTATTCTCATAATCGGTAATGATCTTCAAAGCTTCTTTGATTTTGCCGTAGGCAGTCTCTTCCAGCATTTTCTGGGCCTTTCCGCTTTCAGCCATCCTATCTGCAACGCTCTTCAAAAACTCGTCGCTGATATCTTTGATTCTCTGAAGATTGAGGTTGGAATCCCTATCCATATCATCCAAGGCGTCTTTGAGTTCTTCCCTGCATCTCTGGACATATGCGTTTCTATCCGCCTCCAGTCTTGCACTGGATTCGGAGAAAGACTTGTTTTTGTCATCCATATATGCTTCGAACTCTTTTTGGAGATTATCTCTATCTTCCTTCAATACCGAAAGGGTGGATTCCACGGCTTTTCGTTTCTCATCCATCTTTTCCTGGATATCAGAGAGGATCTGGTCACGCTCAAGAATAAGGTCTCTGATGGATTTATCTGTCTCCACCCTCTCTTCGCCAAGGACCTTTCTGATCTCCAGCAAAGCATTATCCAGGGAATCCTTGAGATCTGTGATCTTATCTTCTACGGCTTTCTCATTATCTGCAAGTTTCTCCTGGAATGTAACTATGGATGCAGATACCTCATCCTCCATATCATTGAGACGGGCTTCAAGAGTGTCTCCAGTACTCTTGATGGCATCATCCAGGTCTTCCATGGTTTCAGAAGAAGTCTTCTTTACACTTTCGATGGCATCATTCCTGTTTTTGTTGATACTCTCCAATGTCTCTTCCAAGTGGGTATTGAGGGCTGTCGAGAGTTCATCTATCTTTTCTTTGGAGGAAGAAGTGAATTCGTCTATTCTTCCATTCATTTCATCTGTTTTTTCAGTAATCGATGAAATCATGGAATCCTTCACACTCTCCATTTCAGCAATGGCTGTCTCAAATCTCCTGTCAAGGACATTGGATCTTTCGTCGAACTCAGAGAAGATATCGTTTCGTCTCTGCTCCAGCATAGAAACGGAATCCGAAGCATTCTTCAAGAGTTCATCGAAACGACCTTGGGTATCTTCAACCTTTTCCTCGATTTCCTGGACTTTATCGTCAAGCTTGGCTAAAGAAGCTTCAGCCCTTTCTTCCTGCTCCCTGCACATATCATCATAGTTCCGCTTTTCAAGAGCCACGTAATCATATAGCTGTGATTTGCTTCTTTCCAAAGCTGCAGAGAACTGATCCAGCATTTCCCTGTTCTCTTCTTTCTGGGAAGCGGATGTAGCCTTCAGATCCTGCTCTGTAGATGCAACAAGACGAACGTAATCGGCTTTCAGGGAATCCAGCTGGGATGTCAGCCTTTCTATATCCTTTTGGAACTGGAGGGCATAGTCCTTCACAGCCTCAGTCTTCCTTACTTCAGCCTGAACAGCATAGACTCTGTTCTCAGCCTGCTCTGTCTGGGCCTTAAGTTTCTTCAGGGCGTTTCCATAGTTCTCGCATACACCGGAGAGCTCATCCAACTCTTTCTGGTGGACAAGAACCATGTCTATGGATTCTGCAAGATGATTCTGGACTGTGTTGGCATATTCGATTCTTGAAGTGATATTCTGTTCACAGTCACGGGATATCTCGGTAAACCTATTCATGAAAGATGTTGTCTCAAATCTAAAATTCTTAACCTGCTGATTAAGGTTCTTCAGAGAGCGGTCTTTTTTATCTGCAGCTCTAAAGGCCAACACCACAATAAGATTAAGAAGAAAACACACGCCGATAAGTATGTATGTAGTATTCATAATCACTCCATTAGAATAAAACTCTATCCAACTCAAACCAATCCCTGAAGACTATGTCTGCAGAGCCTGAACCTGCTTTTTTTGAGAGCAGGGCTGTCTTCATCCCCACTCTCTTTGCTCCTTCAGCGTCCTTTCTGAGGCTGTCGCCTACATATAATATAGCATGGGGCTCCAGATTCAATTTAGATATAAGCATTTCAAAGGGGGTAAGGCAAGGTTTATACCTACCCCAATCTTCGCTGGAAAGCTGTATTGGAAAGAATCTGTCTATATTCATGGCCTTGAGCTTGGTTCCTACAGGGAAATCAGACAGGACACCCATCTTTATGCCTCTTTCCTCCAGCTTTACAAGTACACTCTCCACTCCATTATAGGCTTTTATAGAGCGAAAGCTCTTTTCATAACGGGAGAAGAAGACTTTCTTCTCTTTTTCAAGAAAGTATTCGATATCCTGATCTTCGCTGCGATTCCACATATAGCGGCACATTCTCCCTCCCCTTTCTTTCATGGAAAGTGGTGGAAGGGAGAGAAAGCTGTCTTCCGTCCTTACCCTCTGTCTCGCCTTATCATAGTTAATGGCGAAGGGAAGAGATGAAAGAGAAGCCATAGCCACCCTCACCTTTGTCTTCCAAAGGGGATAGAAAGTTCCATCTATATCAAAAGCCACAGCTTTAATCGAATTATCTTCCAAAAAACCCATTATTTCCCTTTGGCCCTCTTCTGCTTCGAGTTTCTTACAATTGTCTTGGCTCTCTCAGCCTCCTTACCCATTCTTGCCTTTCCTCCAGGTTTCTTGGCAATACCTTTCTTTACGTTCTTTTGTGTGGTATTGCGTTTGATCACCTTCTGGATCTCTGCTTCTTCTTTGTTCGGGCCCTTTTCATTAAGGCTAGGATTTCTCTTTCTTTCCCTCAAAGAGATCTCTACAGGCACATAGGTAAAGCCCAAGTCGCGTCTTATGCAGTTCTTAAGGTATGAGATATATGTCTCAGGGAAGGCATGTACTTTGTTTACGAAGAACAGGAATCTTACAGGATTTGCACTTACCTGGGTTCCATATAGGACTTTGAAGTATCCTGTGGCGGATCTAGGAGGCTCCTGGTCTGTAGTCCACCTCTTCACAGCTTCATTGAGAGTGGATGTATCCACACGCTTTTCAAGCTGTCTGTAAACAGCCCAGACAATATCCAGAAGTTTTCCTATATCCATGCCTTCCAGGGCTGAAATAGGAACAAGTGGGGCAAAAGAGAGCACAGGGAAAAGGAATCTAACCCTGTCCTTTATGGCCTCCAACTGGTTCTGAGGGCCATTAAGCTTATCTATTTTATTGAGGCATAGAACCACGCCCTTTCCTCTTCTTACAATAAGCTGTGCTATTTTCTTATCCTGCTCGGCCAAGCCTTCCAATACATCTATCATCAAGATGACTACATCGGCTTCATCGATGGTCTTTATGGCTCTGTTGACAGAGTAATACTCAACGTCTTCCTCAACCTTTGTCTTACGCCTGATACCTGCAGTATCCAGGACAGTATATTCAGTCCCCTTGTAGACGAAGGTGGCCTTCATTACGTCTCTTGTGGTACCTGCAATATCAGAGACGATGGAAACATCCCTTCCTGTAAGGAGGTTTGTCAAAGTGGACTTTCCTGTATTTGGTTTTCCCATTATTGCAAGCTTAATGGTATCAGGCTCATCGGGAATCTCTTCAGTCCTCTCCATATCCAGCATACCAAGTATGGTATCTTCCAGCTCCTCGATGCCTAGACCATGGGCTGCAGATATTCCTACAACTCTCTGATATCCGTAGGAGAAGTAATTCCATACCATGTCATCTCTCTTGGGGTCGTCGACTTTGTTGACAACAAGAACCACTTTATCTGTATAAGGGCGGACTTCCTCAATGAGCATCATATCCTCACTGGTGACTTCCATACAGTCCATTAGGAATAGAATCACGTCACTCATTGAGAGGATGGAGAGTGATTTCTCGGTAACTGCGAAATCCAAGCCTTCTTTATCCAGCTTTACTCCACCTGTATCTACAAGTGTCACAGGATGATTGCCCAAGAGCCATCTCTCAGGAATAGGGTCTCTTGTAACACCGGGAGTAGGGTCTGTTATTGCCCTTCTCTTTCCTATCAATCTATTGAATAGAGTGGATTTTCCCACATTTGGTCTTCCTACAATTGATATCAGTGGAAGATTTGTATCGATATCCGCTTTGTTTCTTATTTCTAATTTTTCCGCCATATAGTTTTCCTTACTTCTGGGACCTTAATTAAATACTATTCCATTTATTCACTTATTTCCAACAGGGGGAAAGAAAAAAACAAAACTCCTCCTCTTTGCCCAAAAAGGATTTTGTTCTATTATTTCCTTATGGGAAAGAATGGGCGTTCAAAAAAATCATCAATCAGATATCTTCTCGTCCTTTATATCACCCTTGTTGTAATATCTGTTCCTTTATTGATGATTTACTTTCCTTCTTTAAAAAATTCCTTCAACGAATACAGAGTCCTGGAGCACTATAAGCTCTGGAGAAGCAGCGAAGAGGAGAAAGATAGGAAAGAAGTCCTGGTATTTCTCAAAGGTATTTCCGGCTACCAGGAAATAGTCAGGGTAATCAACCCAGGGTTGAGAGATCCCCTCCACTACACTTTGGAGGCCCTCCTTCTCCCCCTTTCCGTGGAAGAAAAGGAAGCCGGCCTATACTCCGAAATAATGGAGGGAGTGACTCTTAAAGGTGCAACGATTCAAGATGATATTGCATTCGTCACCCTTTCTCCTTCTTTTCTGCTTTCAGATGACTTGGATGAGGCAGGAGAAGAGATCGACAAGACTCTTTCCATAAACCTCGGAACCCAAGGCCTTGTAGTCATTGTAGAAGGCAGCATTGTACTTAGAAAGTAAATCTCTCTATTGACAGAGCCTTTCCGCTCTCTTTGTCTGCTTCCACGACAATACCCTGTATCCTACCCTTGCCCTCAGCAACTTCACTTCTTATTGGGAGCTGAGTAAGTTGCCTTTCTATGGATTTTGCAGGATCGGAGCCAATGACTTTATTCAGCACACCTGTCAATCCAAGGTCCGTAATATATGCAGTTCCACCCTTCAGTATTTTTTCATCCCTTGTCTGGACATGGGTATGGGTTCCTGCCACTGCTGTTACGGAACCATCCAAAAAGAAGGCGAGAGCTTCTTTTTCCTCTGTGCTTTCAGCATGGAAATCCACGAATATCAGATTTGTGCTTTTCCTGGCATTTCTGACCAAAGCCTCAGCCTTTCTGAAAGGATCATCTGTGGTCATCATATCAACCCTGCCCTGTAGATTTATTACTGATACAGATACACCATTTTTCTCTTTGATGGTCATTCCTCTTCCGATACATGGCTCAGGATAATTTGCAGGTCTCAAAATATCATCGTTTCTATCCAAAAACGGGAAGATCTCATCTTTCTGCCAGATATGGTTTCCACTTGTAATGACATCCACACCGGCTTTCTTCATATTGTTGTAATCTTCAATGGTAATGCCGAATCCACCTGCAGCATTCTCACCGTTCAGAATCACAAAATCAGCATTATACTGCTTTATGGCAGAAGAGAGCCCTAAAAACAGGGCTCCCATTCCGCTTTGACCGGACACATCTCCAATCATCATGACTCGGATAGTATTCTTCGTCACTTTGCATACTCCACAACTCTTGTTTCACGAATTATGGTCACCTTGATCTTGCCAGGATATCTCAATTCAGCTTCGATTCTGTCTGCGATTCCCTTTGCAATCTTTCTGGCTCCATCATCGTTTACAGTGTCACTATTGACCATGATCCTCAATTCTCTACCAGCCTGGATTGCATAAGCATTATCGACACCATCAAAACCCTTTGCAATGTTTTCCAGGGATTCCAATCTCTTGATGTAGTTGTCGAGGCTCTCTCTTCTTGCTCCAGGACGAGCGGCAGAAATGGCATCGGCAATTTGTACAATGATTGCTTCAATACAGATTGGTTCGGCATCGTTATGGTGGCTGAGAACACAGTTCACCACCTTTGGATCTTCTCCCAGACGCTTTGCCAGTTCTGCACCGATTTCAGCATGGTTGGCTTCACTCTCTGTCTCCGCTCCCTTACCGATATCATGCAAGAGACCGCCTCTCATAGCCAAATCAGGGTCTGCACCCACTTCCGAAGCAATCATTCCGGCAAGTACAGCCACTTCCTTTGAGTGAAGAAGAACATTCTGTCCATAGCTTGTCCTGAAATGAAGTCTTCCAAGTGCTCTGATCATTTCGGTTCCAATATTGTGGATACCAAGGTCGAATATAACCTTTTCACCTTCATCCACAATAATCCTGCCGATTTCCTTCGATACCTTGTTTACGACTTCTTCAATTCTTGACGGGTGGATTCTTCCATCCTGGACAAGTCTTTCCAAAGCTACCCTAGCTATTTCTTTTCTTACTGGATCGAAACAAGAAATAACTACAGCTTCCGGAGTATCATCAATAATGATGTCCACACCTGTAAGGGTTTCAAGGGTCCTGATGTTTCTTCCCTCTCTTCCGATGATTCTTCCCTTCATTTCATCTGAAGGCAGAGTAACGCTGGTAGTGGTGATCTCTCCTGACACTTCAGTTGCAAGACGCTGTATTGAAGTAATAATTATGTCACGAGCCTTTTTATCAGCCTGAAGCTGGGCTTCCTGTTCGATTTTATTGACATAGACCTGACCGTCGTGTTCGGCTTCATTCTTCATTTCCTCAATAAGAATGTTCTTTGCCTCTTCACGAGTCATCTGAGCTACCCGCTCATACTCTTCAGAAAGATGGACCTCTTTTTTATCCGCTTCATCTTCCCTAATCTTAAGAGCCTGCTCTCTTTCTCCCAGTTGTCTTGCTACAGAGTCATTCTCCTGCTGTTTGCGCTCAAGATTCTCCTCTTTCTGTTGCAGTCTTCTTTCAGACTTTTGCAGTTCAGCTCTTCTATCGCGCGCCTCGTTCTCCTGCTGCTGCTGTTCCCTAAGAAGCTTATCTCTGGTCTCCAGAATAATCTCCTTAGCCTTAGCATCGGCATTTTTCAAAGCGTTTTCTTCAAGGACTTTAGCCCTCTGTTCAGCGGAAGTCAATTTCAACTTCGCATATATGCAACGGCCGCCATAGCCGATAGCAATGCCTACAATTCCAACCAGGAGATACAACAATGCATTAATCATTTTGTATCCTCCCGAAAAACACTGTTTTATTGTGGTTTATATTGCGATAAAGTTCAACATGTGTCAAGTTACAGGGAAAATTACTGCAAATAAACGAAAAAACCGCCATCCTATAGATGACGGCTGCAGGTTTTTGACCTGTTTTTTGCTCTTTTGAGCTGACTGATGCGAGCTTTAACCCGCAGGAAGACCAGCTATGGACTTAGTTGTCCTTCTTTGCCTTCTTGTCTTCCTTTTTCTCTGCCTTTTCTTCCTTCTTGGTCTTTTCAACCAGTTCAAGGATTACCATTTCAGCAGCATCCCCCTGTCTGAAACCAGTCTTGAGGATTCTTGTGTATCCACCTTTGCGTTCTGCAAAGAGAGGAGCGATTTCCTTGAAGAGTTTTGTTACAACATCTTCGTCGTAGATGTCCTTTGCAATCTCTCTGCGGTTGGCGACAGTGTCGACCTTAGCACGAGTGATCATTTTTTCGGCCATCTTTCTTACTTCAAGAGCCTTTGCCTTTGTGGTCTCAATTCTCTCATATCTGAAGAGAGATGTGACCATGTTGCGCTTAAGGGCCTTGCGTTCTGATCCCTTACGTGAAAGCGCATTGAAACCAATCCTATGCTTCATTTTCTTCTACTTCCTTGTTCTCTGGAACTTTAATTGAATTCTTCAAAACACTGAAGTCTGTCATACCAAGAGTAAGACCCCACTCCTTGAGCTTGTCCTTGATTTCAGAAAGGGATTTCTTTCCGAAGTTTCTTGTCTTGGTTATTTCATCTTCAGTTTTCTTTGCCAGATCTCCGATTGTCTTGATACCTGCATTCTTCAGACAGTTGGAAGAACGTACGGTAAGTTCAAGTTCCTCAACTGGAGTATCCAAGAGTTTCTTGACTTTCTCTTCTTCTTCATCAACTTCTTCAGTTGTGCAGACTTTGTCTTCATCAAAGTTGATAAAGACTGTGAAGTGCTCCTTGATAATCTTTGCAGCTTCGCCCAGAGCATTCTCAGGAGAGATTGTTCCGTCTGTGTAGATTTCCATTGTGAGCTTTTCGTAATCGTTTCTCTGTCCTACTCTATATGGTTCAATAGAATACTTGACTCTCTTGATTGGTGAGTAGAAGGCATCGATGGAGATTACGCCAGGCTCTTCAGAGTACTTCTCATTAAGTTCGGAAGGTACATAACCGCGACCGAGGTCAATCTGAACTTCCATTTCCAGATCACAATCTTCCATCATTGTGAAGATTTGGAGATCCTTATTGGTGACAGTTACCTGATCTTTTTCGAAGTCTGCTCCAGTGATTACTCCAGGTCCCTTGCAGGAGATTGTGAGAATAGTACCTTCGCTTTCTTCTGGCATGCTGATCTGCAATTTCTTAATAGCTGCAATGATATCAGAAATATCTTCTCTGACACCAGGTAATGACTCAAACTCCGAAGTCACCATATGTGGAGCCTTGCTTTCTCCGACAAAAGTGGTGAAACGGATGGCAGATACAGCATAACCCTGAATAGAGGAAAGAAGAACTCTGCGGAGAGTATTTCCGACTGTAGTTCCGAATCCTCTCTCAAAAGGATAAGCAACAAACTGACCATAGTCATTTGTACTGACTGTATTTTCAGAGATTATACCCTGAGGTCTCTTGAAACCCTTAAGAAGATTTTTTCTTGCCATGGTTACTCCTATTTAATTCATGCCGCAATTATGCAGCTGCTGCGGGGACGAGCCCCGCAGATTGATCAGACACGGCGTGTCTTGCGTGGGCGGCATCCGTTGTGTGGGATTGGGGTTACGTCTCTGATGGAGCGAACCTTAAGACCCAAAACACCAAGAGTTCTAATAGCGCTCTCACGACCTACACCAGGACCCTTGACGAAAACGTTAACTTCTCTGAGTCCGGAGTCCATAGCCTTCTTACCAGCTGTCTCACAAGTTGTCTGAGCAGCATAAGGAGTTGATTTCTTAGCTCCTCTGAATCCCAGTCCACCTGCAGAAGCCCAGGAGATTGCATTGCCCGCAAGATCAGTGAAGGTGATGATAGTATTGTTGAAGGTAGCCTGAATATAGACATTACCTTCAAGAACAGTCTTCTTGACTTTTTTCTTTGCTGTAGCCATTTCTCAACTCCCCTTATTTCTTCTTTCCAGCGACTGTCTTCTTCTTACCCTTTCTTGTGCGGGCATTAGTCTTGGTTCTCTGACCTCTGACTGGAAGATTCTTTCTGTGGCGAAGACCTCTGTAGCATCCGATATCCATCAATCTCTTGATGTTCAATGCAACTTCAGTTCTGAGATGACCTTCAATCTTATACTCTGTTTCAAGAACGTTTCTGAGAGTAGCGATCTCATCAGAAGAAAGAGTATTGATTCTTACGTCTGGATCAATATTTGTCTTCTGACAAATGTCCATAGCAGACTTGTTTCCAATACCATAGATATATGTCAGAGCGATCTTAACCGCCTTGTTTGGCAGGTCAACACCTACTATACGTGCCATATCGGCCTCCTAATTATTTCTGTCTCTGCTTGTGCTTTGGGTTATCGCAAACAATGCGAACTACACCAGCACGTCTGATTACTTTACACTTGTCACAAATTGGTTTGACACTTGCTCTTACTTTCATAGTTAAAAGCTCCTTTAGATTTTCTTCGTCTTACGCTTCTTTGATTCAACAAAGCCATCGTGATGATGCATCTTCATCATACCGTCAAGCTGTCTCATTGTATCGAGGTCAACTCCAACAAGGATGATCAAGGATGTTCCACCAAACAGCATTGAAACTGATGTAGGAAGCTTGAAGATCAACTGAACCAGAGTAGGAATCAGAGCGATGAATGCCAAGAAGAGTGATCCAGGAAAAACGATTCTGTTGAGAACCTTTGTGAGATACTCTTCGAGTTTCTCATTTCTGATTCCAGGAATTGAACCACCGTTGTCACGGATGTTCTTAGCCATCTCGATCGGATTCAAGCTAATCTGTGTATAGAAGAATGCAAAGCCTATAATCAGCAGGGTGTAGATAATTAGATATGGGGCCCTCTGCGGATTCAAGAAATTTGCCACTGCCACAAGCCAGCCAACATTTGTATTGCCTAGCATAAGTGGAATCTGCATAAGTGTTGAAGCGAAGATTACAGGAATAACACCAGATGGGTTAATCTTGAATGGAATATATGTGCTCTGAGAACCATACATTCTTCTTCCAACAACGCGTTTTGCATATGTCACTGGGATCTTCCTTGTACCCTGCTCTTCATAAACGACGAGAGCAACGACAAAGAAGAACATGATGACGACTACAATAAGGGAAACAGGATTGATTGTTGAATTAACAATGCCTGTAACCATTACATAGAGAGCATTTGGAATCCTTGCAACGATACCAGCGAAGATCAAAAGTGAAATACCGTTTCCAACACCGTATTCAGTAATCTTCTCACCGATCCATACACAAAGCATGGAACCAGTCGTACAGCTCAATATAGCAACCGGAATAAACACACCAACTGGAATTGAAAGAGCACCAGGAATTGACTGTGCATATACGGAAGCAGCAAGAGACTGGAGAATACATACTACGACTGTGCCGTAACGTGTATACTGCTGGATCTTCTTTGATCCCTGAGGATCTTCCGCCAACTTCTTAAGTGATGGAATCACCAACATCAGCAACTGAAAGATAATCTCAGTGCTGATGTATGGCATTACACCCAACATTAAAATTGAGAAATTGGAGAAGGCACCACCAGAGAAGAAGTTCAGGTATTCAGTAATGGAGGAAGAATACATTCTGTAGTAGTCATAAACTACACCAGGGTTGACACCAGGAATAGGAAGATAAGCTCCGATTCTTGTAACAACCAGAAGACCCAAAGTAATAAAGATCTTCTTTCTGATATCCTTCATTCTGAACATTTCTACCAGTGTGTTTGCCATATGATTCCCTTTTATTTGACTGAGCCACCGGCAGCTACGATTTTATCTGCTGCTGCCTTTGAGAGCTTCAGGCCCTCGACTGTTACCTTTTTGGTAATCTCTCCTGTAGCAAGAATCTTTGCTGTTGTTTCCTTTCCCTTGATGACACCAGCTTCGCGGAGTGTTGCGTCGCTTACGACTGCACCATCCTCGAATACTGCATCGATTGTAGAAAGAGAAACAGCCTGATTCTCAACCTTGAAAGGATAGTTGGAGAATCCACGTCTTGCAACACGTCTGTAGAGAGGCATCTGGCCACCCTCGAAGCCAAGTCGTGGGCCACCACCTGTGCGGCTGTTCTGACCATCATGTCCGCGTCCGCAGGCTCTTCCCTTGGAGGAAGCACCACGACCGACAATGGTCTTTTTCTTTGTAGCGCCAAATGGCTTGATAATCTGTGCCATAGTTAAATCTCCTCAACCTTTACAAGGTGTTCGACTGTGCGGACCATTCCACGGTTGACAGGATTGTCTTCGCGGATAACATAGCTGTTGATCTTGCCCAGACCGAGAACCTTTACGGTCTTTCTCTGAACAGGAAGTGTACCTGCTACACTTCTTACCAGTGTAATCTTAATCTGCTTTGCCATGGTCAACCCCACATTTCCTTAAGAGTCTTACCTCTATTCTTTGCTACAGCTGCAGCATTGTAGATGTGCTCGAAAGCATCAAATGTTGCCTTGACTGTATTGATACCGTTTCTGGATCCAAGAGACTTGGAAAGGATATCCTTGATTCCTGCTGCATCACAAACGAGACGAACTGCACCACCTGCGATGACACCAGTACCAGGAACAGCTGGCTTCAGAAGTACGGAAGCACTCTTGAAGTTTCCAACGATATCGTGAGGGATTGTTGTTCCCTTGAGAGGTACTGTAATAACGGAAGCCTTTGCCTTGTCAGTAGCCTTTCTGATGGCATCTGTAACGTCATTGGCCTTACCGAAACCATAGCCGACCCTTCCGTCACCATAACCAACGACTACAAGAGCAGCGAAAGAGAATCTCTTACCACCCTTGACAACTTTGGCTACACGGTTGAGCTTGACAAGCTTCTCTACGTATCCTTCTACCTTGACTTCTTTTTCTTTTGTTCTTTCCATACTGTACCCCTTAGAACTCCAAGCCGGCCTTTCTAGCGCCGTCTGCGATGCTCTTGACGATACCATGGTAGAGGTAGCCGTTTCTGTCGAACACAACTGTCTTGATACCCTTCTCGATGCATCTCTTGCCAATAGCTTCACCCAGTTTTTCTGCGTCAGCTACTGTGTTTCTGAGATCCTTTAATTCAGCCTCAAGTGTGGAAGCGGAAGCCAATGTATGACCAACTGTATCATCAATAACCTGAACATACATGTTGCAGTTTGATCTGAATACAGTCATTCTCGGTCTGAGAGCAGTGCCTGAGATAGACTTTCTAATATGATTCTTTCTCTTGGCATGTCTTCTTGCTTTATCGATCATTCTGTTCATACTAAGCCACCTTATTTCTTACCACCGGACTTACCGACCTTACGGCGGATATTCTCGGTTTCGTACTTGATACCCTTGCCCTTATATGGCTCAGGACCTCTGAGAGATCTGATTTCTGCAGCTGTCTGGCCTACTTTTTCCTTGCTGATACCGGAAATGATAAGCTTTGTAGGACCTTCAACCTTAATATCGATTCCCTCTGGGATGACGTAGTCGATGGTTGTGGAGTAACCAAGTGCAAGATTGACAAATCCCTTGCCCATCTCAGCCTTGTAACCTACACCATTGATCACAAGAGTCTTTGAGTATCCCTGGCTTACACCGACAATCATGTTGTGGATGAGCTGGCGGTAAAGACCGTGATAACCTCTGATCTCCTTATCGTCACTATTTCTTGTGAGGATGACTTCGTTGTCCTTGATCTCAACAGAAATCTGTGGTCTTACTTCCTGGGTAAGAGTTCCCTTTGGTCCCTTTACTGTGACAACATTGTCCTGCTTTGTTACTGTTACTCCCTGAGGAATAGCAACTGGCAACTTACCGATTCTAGACATTCTCTATCCTCCCATTACCAGATTGTGCAGAGCACTTCGCCACCAACACGTGCTTCCTTGGCCTTCTTGCCAGTGATGACACCTGTTGAGGAAGATACGACTACCACACCGATTCCGTTATAAACGCTCGGAATATCCTTGTAACCGCAGTATACACGGCGGCCAGGAGTGGAGACACGCTTGATTCCGTGGATGACTGGAGTCTGATCATCTTCATACTTGAGGAATACTCTGATGAAGGTGACATCATCCTTTGTAACTTTCTTGAAATTCTTGATGAAGCCTTCGTTCTTAAGGATCTTGATGATCTGGAGCTTAAGATTGGAAGCTGTAACATCTACTTTTTCATGCTTTGCCTGACTAGCATTTCTGATCTTAGTCAGCATATCTGCAATTGGATCACTAACTGCCATATTCTTATCTCCTACCAGCTTGACTTTGTAACGCCAGGAATCTGACCTTCACTTGCGAGTTTTCTAAAACAACATCTGCACATGTCAAACTGACGCATATATCCTCTTGGCCTACCGCAGATTCTGCAGCGGTTATATTCTCTTGTAGAGAACTTAGGCTCCTTATTGCACTTTACAATCAATGACTTTTTTGCCATGGTCAGCTCCTTACTTTGCAAACGGCATACCGAGATACTTGAGGAGAGCGAAGCCCTGCTCGTCATTAGCAGCTGTTGTTACGATTGCAACGTTCAAACCGCTGATTCTCTCGATTTTGTCGAAGTCGATTTCAGGGAAAATAATCTGCTCAGTAATACCGAGAGAGTAGTTTCCATGACCGTCGAAGGCATTAGGATTTACACCCTTGAAGTCCTTGACACGTGGGAGTGCAATGCAGATAAGTCTCTCAAGGAAGAACCACATGTTGTCTCCGCGAAGAGTAACCATTGCTCCGATTTCCTGGCCTTCTCTGACCTTGAAGTTAGCAATAGACTTTCTTGCCTTTGTCTTGACAACGTGCTGTCCTGTAATAGCCTCAAGTTCCTTGACTGCTGCTTCGAGAAGCTTCTTGTTTGTTGTAGCTTCTCCTACACCGACAGAGACAGTGATCTTCTCAAGCCTTGGGATCTGCATAGGTGTCTTGAATGCAAAATCCTTCTGGAGTGCTGGGACGACCTCGTTAATGTACTTTGTCTTGAAATTTGGAACAAACTTCTCAGCCATTATAGTACCTCACCTGTCTTCTTGGCATAGCGGACTTTCTTTCCGTTTTCCATCTTGTATCCGACCTTGGAAACGCTTCCCTTTGAAACAAGAGCAACGTTTGAAACATGGATCGGAGCTTCAACTTCCACGATGCCGCCCTTATCCTGAGCATTCTGCTTCTTCATGGTCTTCTTTACCATGTTGGCACCCTGGACGATGACCCTCTCATTCACTGGGTCAACCTTGATGATCTTGCCGGTGAGGCCCTTGTCCTTTCCGGCAATGATCTTGACTGTGTCGTCTTTCTTCAGTCTCATGTTCTTCTCCTACAACACTTCCGGTGCAAGTGAGACAATCTTCATAAAGCCTTCGCGAAGTTCTCTTGCTACTGGCCCGAAAATTCTCTTTCCGCGTGGGTTATTGTTGGCATCAATGACTACGCAAGCGTTGTCATCGAACCTGATGTATGTACCGTCAGGTCTGCGGTATTCCTTTTTAGTACGAACCACAACTGCCTTCAGAACGTCACCTTTTTTGATGGCGCCATTAGGAAGTGCGTCCTTGACTGCAACAACGATGATGTCGCCGACACCAGCAACATATCTGTGGCTGCCGCCGAGAACCTTGATGCACTGCACACGCTTTGCACCACTATTGTCCGCTACGTTCAAATAAGTCTGCATCTGTACCATGACTTTTCTCCTTTAGCGAGCTCTCTCGACAACTTCGATGAGTCTCCAGCACTTGTCCTTGGACAGGTGGCGACATTCCATGATGCGGACTGTGTCGCCATAGTGGGCATCATTCTTCTCGTCGTGAGCCTTAAACTTCTTTGTTGAGATCACGTACTTCTTGTACAGTGGATGTAGGTTTCTGGATGTAACCTCAACAACGATAGTCTTATCCATCTTGTCAGATACAACCACACCTGTCATAACTTTCTTCTGTGCTTCCATTTACGTGCCTCTCTTATTTGTTTGTCTTCTCGATTCCAATGTCAATGGCATGGATTCTTGTATTGAGACGAGCAATACTTTTCTTGGTATTTCTGATAGACATAGGATTGTCCAAATGTCCAAGCACCTTCTGCATTCTCAGATTAACCAAATCCTTCCTAAGCTTATCTCTTTCAGCGACAAGCTCTTTATAGCTGAGTTCTTTATTTGCCTTCATATCTTACTCCTGGTTTACACGAGACACGAACTTTGTCTTGATCGGAAGCTTTGAAGCTGCGAGTGTGAGAGCTTCTCTAGCCAACGTTTCGTCGATTCCGCCCATTTCGAACATGATTGCACCAGTCTTTACAACTGCTACCCAGCCTTCTGGAGCACCCTTTCCGTTACCCTGTCTTGTTTCAGCCGGCTTCTTTGTATACGGCATATCAGGGAAGATACGGATCCAAACTTTACCACCACGCTTGATGTGACGTGTCATTGCAACACGGGCAGCTTCAATCTGGCGGTTTGTGATCCAATATGGCTCGAGTGCCATAAGACCATACTCACCGAAGGAAATCTGATTTCCCTTGTGTGCAACTGCGTCTCTTGTTCCGCGCTGCTTTTTTCTGTATTTAATTCTCTTTGGACTAAGCATCTTTTAACCCCTTGCCTCTTCAGCCTTCTTTCTTCCGACTGTTGCAGTGGATTCATCTTCCACTTTCGCACCGCGGTCATAGATTTCACCGTTGAAGACCCAAACCTTGATTCCGATGGAACCGAAGGATGTGTTTGCGGTGGCAAAACCATAGTCGATGTCTGAGCGGAGAGTATGAAGTGGAACTCT
This sequence comes from Spirochaetales bacterium, assembly GCA_022785155.1. Lineage (GTDB taxonomy): Bacteria > Spirochaetota > Spirochaetia > Sphaerochaetales > Sphaerochaetaceae > Ornithospirochaeta. The sequence continues at coordinate 4,260 of JALFRH010000083.1, read as the reverse complement.
TCCATCCTTCATCTGCTCTGTTCTAGCAATTTCAGCACCACCGAGACGTCCGGAGCACTTAATCTTGATACCTTCGACGCCGCCCTGGAGAGCTCTGGAGATAGCATTCTTCATAGCTCTGCGGTAAGCACCACGGCCTTCAAGCTGCTTGGCAATGTTCTGAGCAATGAGCTGAGCATCACATTCAGCCTTCTTGATCTCTCTGATCTTGATCTGAACCTTCTTATCTGTGAGCTTCTGCATCTTCTCAGCGATCTTCTCTACGTTTGCACCCTTTGCACCAATGATGACACCTGGGCGAGCTGTAGCGATGATCATTGTAATGCGCTGTGGCTTACGAGTGATCTCAACTTCGCTGATTTCAGCACCTGCGACCTCAGGACAAGCAAGCAATGCCTTTCTGAGTACAAGATCCTCATGGAGAGTATCTGCATACTCTCTTGGATCAACATACCACTTTGACTGCCATGTCTTGTTAACACCGAGTCTAAGTCCGATTGGATTTACTTTCTGTCCCATTATTCGCCTACCTTTGCTGTCTTTTCGTCGACAACGACTGTGATATGAGACATTCTCCTGAGAAGGATGTCACGCTTTCCGTGAGAACGAGCCCATACTCTCTTAAGTCTTGGACCGTCATTTACTCTGAGCTCAGATACATAGAGAGAATCTTCATCTAGTCTGTTGTTCTGATTCAAAGCGTTGGCGCCGGCGGACTTGAGAACTTTCAGAATGAGCTTTGAGCCCTTCTGAGGCATTGCTTCTAGGATGGCCACAGCTTCAACGTAGCCCTTACCCCTGACGAGGTCGGCAACAGGGCGAACCTTTGAAGGGGAAACCATCAAATATTTGGCAACTGCTTTATAACCTTTCTTAGTTTCCATAACCTAACCTTACTTACCCTTCTTATCTGATGCATGTCCACGGAAAATACGTGTAGGTGCAAACTCACCAAGCTTGTGACCTACAAGGTTCTCGGTAACGAAAACAGGTACCCAAGTCTTACCGTTGTAAACAGAGATTGTGAAACCTACCATCTCCGGGATGATTGTCGAACTACGTGAGTAGGTCTTGATCATCGGCTTCTGATTAGCCTGGTTTGCTGCCTCAACTCTCTTCAAGAGCTTAGCTTCAATAAAATAACCTTTTTTGATTGATCTTGACATTTTTTACTACTCCTACTTGCGCTTCTTGACGATGAATGCATTGGACGGCTTCTTCTTGGAACGAGTCTTTCCGCCCTTGGCAGGCTTACCCCAAGGTGTACATGGGTTTCTACCAGCGGCTGTCTTGCCTTCACCACCACCATGTGGGTGATCCACAGGGTTCATGACGACACCTCTCACCTTTGGTCTTCTTCCAAGATGTCTGGAAGCACCGGCTTTTCCGAGAGAGATATTCATGTGATCCTCGTTTCCGAGAACTCCCAAGGTAGCGTAGCATTCGCCGAACACCATTCTCATTTCGCCAGAAGGAAGACGAAGAGTAACATAGTCACCTTCCTTGGCTATCACTGTTGCACTCAGGCCAGCGCTCCTGACAAGCTGTCCGCCACGTCCATAGTTGAGTTCGACGTTGTGAACTGCAAGTCCAAGGGGAATGTTCTTCAAAGGAAGAGCGTTTCCTGTTGTAAGAGGTGCATTTGGACCGGACATAACCTTTGTTCCAACTGTAAGCCCCTTAGGTGCAAGAATGTAGCGCTTTTCACCATCTGCATAGAATACAAGAGCAATTAAAACGGATCTGTTTGGATCGTATTCGATTGTCTTAACTGTTCCAGGTACTCCATACTTATTGCGCTTGAAATCAATAATTCTGTAAGCCCTCTTGACTCCGCCGCCACGTCTTCTTACGCTGATGCGTCCGAATGTGTCACGACCAGATTTCTGATGAAGACTTATTGTAAGAGACTTCTCTGGCTTCTGAGCTGTAACTTCGCTCTTTACAAGAGTTGTCTTCTGGCGGAGACCAGGAGTATTTGGTTTGTAATTCTTAAGTGCCATAATTTCCTATCTCCTATAATCAGCCTTCGATAGCCGCAATGGACTGACCCTTGGCCAATGTAACGATTGCTTTCTTCCAGTTAGGAGTGTAGCCCTTCTTGAAGCCACCCTTTGCTCTGGAGAACTTTGGCTTTCCCTTCACATTCATGACGTTGCAAGCAGTGCATTCGACATTGAAGAGTTCCTTGACTGCAGCCATGATTTCAAACTTGTTTGCAGCTGGATCGACTCTGAATGTGTACTTCTTGCACTCAGCCTCACGTGCGAGGTTTGATTTTTCACTTAAAATCGGTTCAATGATAACTCTGTCTGCTCTCATCTTTCTGCTCCTTAGTTCTCACCGTAGAAATCATTAAGATTAGAAGCCGCTGTCTTGAGCACGATGATCTTTCTACCGTAAAGAAGTTCCTTTGCGGAAAGCTTGTCGTATGCAAGAACGTGGAGGTAAGGAATGTTCCTTGCTGCACGTCTGATCATGACATCGTCATCTTTCATAATAAGGACGGTTCTCTGGTCAACAGTCTCGAATGCCTTCATGATTGCCGCCATATCCTTTGTCTTACCGTTTTCGCTGGTGAAATCCTCAACAACTACGAGTCTCTCTTCTTCCACTGCGAGTGTGAGAAGGCTCTTCATTGCAAGTCTCTTCACCTTCTTAGGCAGAGTGTAGGAGTAATCGCGTGGCTTTGGTCCAAAGATTGTACCACCACCAACTGAGATAGGAGACTTCTTGTCACCTCTTCTTGCGTTACCTGTACCCTTCTGCTTATAAGGCTTGGTGTTGCTGTAATTGACCTCAGCTCTGGTCTTTGTGCATGCAGTTCCGACACGGCGGTTAGCTGCTTCGTTTCTGACGGCATGGTAAATTGATCCTGTGGAGACCACGACACCGAAAACGTTCTCGTTCAACTGAACTGTTCCGATTTCCTTGCCGGTTGTAGAAAAGAGTTTCTGTTCCATACTATACCTGCCTTACTTCTTAACTGCCTTCTTGATGACTACTGTGCTGTCTGTAGGACCAGGAATTGCACCCTTGACCATAAGAACCTGCATTTCGCTGTCGACTGCGACCAGCTTAAGGTTCTGGACAGTAACCTGCTCGTTGCCCATGTGACCGGCCATTCTGTGGCCCTTGAAGGTATGTGCAGGAGTAGAAGACATTGCTGTACCACCAAGGTCTCTGTGGAACTTTGAACCATGAGTCTTTCTTCCACCGCCGAAACCATAGCGCTTCATACCGCCCTGATATCCCTTACCCTTGCTGACGCCAGTTACGTCTACATAGGCGACTTCTTTGAAAAGGTCAACACCAAGCTTGTCGCCAACATTGACTTCATTGTCGAAGTCTCTCATTTCCATGACGACTTTCTTTGGTTCGCAAACATCTTTGAACTGGCCTGCATATGGCTTTGTTGTCTGGCTCTTCTTGATCTCGCCAGTAGCAACAACAGCTGCAGAATAACCATTCTTGTCATCAGTTCTGTTTGCGATGACTACGTTATCCTCAACTTTAATGACTGTCACAGGAATTAGTTTGCCCTGGGCATCAAACACCTGTGTCATTCCAACTTTTTTGCCGATAAGCCCTAACATTTCTTACTTACCTCAACTTCACTGTCTAATTTCAACATCCACACCAGCTGGGAGTTCGAGTTTCATCAGGGCTTCTACAACTTTCTGTGTTGGGTCCAGGATGTCAATCAATCTCTTGTGTGTTCTCATTTCGAACTGTTCGCGAGCCTTCTTGTTAACGTGCGGGGATCTGAGGACAGTGTACTTGTTGATACGTGTTGGAAGTGGAATAGGTCCTGAAACCTTGGCTCCAGCCCTTACGACTGTCTGAACGATTGCCTTTGAGCTCTGCTCGATGAGGTCAACGTCAAAGCCTCTCAACTTCACACGGATTCTTTCGTTTGCCATTTTTAAAAAATCTCCAAAAAATCAATAGGTCACCGGGGATGAGGCACCCCCGGTCGGACCTTTAGTTTGTTATTTGATTACTCTGTAATCTCAGTAACCTGACCAGAAGCAACTGTTCTTCCGCCCTCTCTGATAGCGAAGCGGAGTCCCTTGTCCATAGCAACCTTGTGGATGAGGTCAACGATGATCTCTGTATGGTCGCCAGGCATAACCATTTCCTTACCTTCTGGGAGATGGACTGTTCCTGTGATATCAGTTGTTCTGAAGTAGAACTGAGGTCTGTATCCATCGAAGAATGGTGAGTGTCTTCCACCTTCATCCTTGCTGAGTACGTATA
>JALFRH010000074.1 GCA_022785155.1 Spirochaetales bacterium | reverse complement strand
GTTGCCCACTTCATTTTTTTCAACAACTTCCTCCACAGCCGGTATTACATCCCCCCTCTTTGTTATGGATACTCTGTCTCCAATGGCAAGCTCCAAAGAATCGATATACTCCTGGTTATGGAGAGTGGCACGCTTAATGGTGGAGCCACCCAAAGATACAGGCTCTGTTTCAGCCACAGGAGTTATTCTTCCTGTTCTTCCCACTTGAATCGTTATGCCTTCAAGTACTGTTTCTGCCTGTGGAGACTCGAACTTATATGCAATTGCCCATCTGGGATGGTGTTCCGTGTATCCGAACTCCTGTCTGACATCAAGTTCGTTGATCTTAAATACAAGGCCATCTATTTCATGGTCCAAGCCAGGCCTTTTCTGTGTCATACGGGATATGTACTCTTTTATATCTGAAAAACCATATCCATCCCCCTCAAGGCCTGCTTCCTTCAGCCTCTCTTCAGCCTCCTCTTTGGTTCTGGAGAAGAAAGCGAAGTCAGGATTGATCCTGAAGCCAAGGTCTGAGAGCTTCTTCATTATATGAAGGTGATCCTTGGGTGTGGCTGATTCATCTCCCCAGAAACCTTCATAGCAATACATGTCCAATGGTATTCTTGCAGCTTCCTGGGATTTCTGACGTCTTACAGTTCCAGCTGCAAGGTTTCTTGGATTTGCAGCCTTTTCGTCTTCCGGTAGAGTTGCATTTACTTTTTCAAACTCTTTTTTGGGGAGATAGACTTCACCTCTTACCGCAATATCAAGAGGCTCAGGAAGAGAGAGGGGGATTGAAGGGATGGTGACGATGTTAGGTGTGACATCGTTACCCACACTTCCGTTTCCTCTGGTTACGGCTCTGACTAGTATGCCATCTTCATAGTAAAGGACCATGGATATTCCATCTATCTTCTCTTCTGCAGCAAAGGAGAGTTCTCCTCCTTTCTTTTCAATAGATCTGGAGAAGAAGTCCAAAACACTTTCATCGGAGTATGCTTTATCCAGAGAGAGAACCGGGATAGTGTGCTGGACTTCAGGAAAGTCGTTGGTCAAATCAGAGCCCACCCTTTTTGTAGGGCTATCAGGCGCAGCATAATCGGGGAATTCCTTTTCAAGGGCTATAAGTCTATCTGTAAGCCTGTCGTATTCGCTATCGGAAACAAGAGACTTACCTTCTTTATAATATGTATCCTGGTATATCTTCAGCTTCTCAGCCAAAGCAATCATTTCTTCTTTGACATCCATGTCAATAAATATAACACATTAGCCATAGTTAAAGGGGGGTGTAAATTTTGACAATTTACAGAATAGAGTGAAAAACAAAAAAAATACAAATGATTTTCAATAATTGTCCTAAAATAAAAATAGGGGTGTAAAAAATCATTCTTTCGAGTGACATTCCCGTCTAGGGAACCTATCATCTGATCTATAGATATGCTTTGGAGATGCGTTGGATGATATTCAAAGATTTGCCAGCTGACCCCCATACTCCCTATTTGACACTCCCTTGATGCTTGATTTCTTGCAAGCAGTGAACACTAAGTGTTATTGTATTTCTATGGCTGATCGTAAAAATTTCTCAAGATACACCATGAGATGTGGCATGATCCTTCGTTCCACCGAAGCAGGTAGAAAGCTGGAAGGATTCGAAATGCCTGAACTTGATTCCAGATTCTTTGTTCTGAAAGCAGAAAACATTCCTGGTGCAAACGAAATAAATATAATGGGTACGAAGATTCCTCTTTTGGCATCTGATTTCATTGCATATAAGGGACAACCCTTATTGGTGCTTTTCGGCCCTGATTATGAAACTACTGAACTTGCTCTTGAGAAAATCAAAGCCATCACTTCTCCTGTAGATTTCAAGGAAGAAGATGATTCAGGCTTCCCTGATCCCCTCTTCTTTTCCTGGGGACTGGAGGACAATGGAGGGAATGATGAAGAACTCCAGCAGATGAAGAAAGTGGAATCAAGTTTTGAAATCGAGAACGGATGCATAGAGGCCTTCAACAGATTCCCTATTCTCAGCTGGAAGGATTCCAATGGAACAATACATATTGAGTGCGCTTCCCAGTGGCAGTCTTTGGTCAGAAACTCAGTGGCTTCAGCCCTAAACCTTTCCATTGAAACCATCACTCTTCATCCTGATAAGTATTCATCGAAATATGACGAGTATCTTGTAAGTCCTGCCTTTTATGCGGCTTATACAGCCATAGCGGCATCTGTAACAGGTATGCCTTCGGAGATGAGGGAATCGGGGACCATATCAAGGCCCGGAATCTCGTTCCATACCGTCACATGGATAGACAAAAACAATAAACCGAGACATGAAGAAACCTCTGTTGTCATAGACCAAGGCTTCTGGGCTATTATGGGAAAGGAAGTGCAACGCCAGATAATGGTGAACATACTTCCCAAATACTCCCTTGAGTCCTTCAAGGCCATGATCAGAACACAGAAAAGTTCCAAGAAACCCAGTATTTTCTGTGGCTCCATGGTGCATTCGGCGTCCCTGGCTTCCAGGGGAATCCACACCTCCCGCCTCGCATCGAAAATGGAGCTTACCCCTTCTTCCTTCATTCTCGATACAAACAAAGACGCCACCAGATTCACAGACTGGGCACCTCGCCATGATCTGACTGATTTGGAAGAGAAAGTCAGAAGAATATCTATCGAATCCGATTTCAATAGAAAATGGTCCTCGGCTTCCCTCCATTCAGGAAAGTTCGGTCTCCAAGGATATCTATATGGCATCGGTCTTTCCTCCGGCCTTACAACAGCAGGTTTCTCCACAACTACTGCAAAAGAGAACCAATTCAACGCCACACTTTCATATTCGACAAAGAAGAATGTAACGGTTTCAGGGTATTTCCCCCAGTCTCTTTCAGGAGACAGGAATATAAAGGAAACCCTGGGAAGAACCTTCTCAAACTCAGACCAAAGCGAGCTTGTGCTGTTTATGGAAGGCACACAGAAGGCTCCTGACAGTGGCCCGGATATCCTATCTTCCTATTCATCCATATTCCTTACACAGCTTATGAAGGCGACCATGAAGCTTTCCCAGCTGTCGAAAAAGGAAGATGCAGAACTACCTATAACCTTGAGGTTCAACTCACAGAACCTTGCACTCCCCTGCGAATTCGAGTATTCAGGATTTGGAACTGCAGTAGTTGAGTTGGTGATCCCCAAGATATCTCTGATACCTGAAGTAAAGAATATCTGGATAGATACAGCTCTTGCACTTCCAAACCTCAAGGGAATAAAAGACAGAATAAAGAGTACTGCCATGGTCGCCTTTGAGGATCTTGGGATCGGAATTGCAGACAACTTCAATATCAATGTAAACTTCTCATCCGAAAGGAAAGACATAGGCACCTACTCATCTATGGAAAACCTGGTGAGATCCTTGGTGATATCAGCCCTATCTTCAGCCCTTTGGCAGGCCACAGGCCAAGGTAGCGGCTTGAAGCTGCCTATGGGAGACAAGGAAATCGAGAAATATATAGAAGGAGAAGCGTAATGAAAATAGACTGCAATATTGACGGTAAGACCCTTACCCTCTCCCTTAACTCAAACAAACCCTTGTCCCTTATTTTACAGGAGAATCTGGACAACCAAAGCAATACAGCGCACTGCAAGGGAAGAATGTGCGGTCTATGCGCAGTCCTTGTGGACGGAAAGGCTGAGCTTTCATGTATGGTCCCTGCATTCGAACTTAAAGGAAAAAACATCTTGACCTTCGACCAGTTCCAGAAAACCAGGAACATGAAGGATATATCCAAGGCCTATGAGGTTGTAGGCGTGGAGCCATGCAAGGATTGCTACGCTTCCCGCTCCATTATCTTCGAGTCCCTTATTTCTTCAGAAGAAACCACTCCCGATGAAATAAAGAGAACCATGAGTGTCGTGAAATGCAATTGCATGGAGACAGTGGATGAAGTCAACGTAGTGACAAAAGCCTTGGACATAAGGAGAAAGAGAAATGTACGAAGGTCTTAACTCACCCTCTATCCATACACCTATGAACTTGGCTGAATACAGCCAGACCGTCCTCAGATACCCCAATGTACAGATTTGGGCCGGAGGCACCAATATCATGACAAGGCCCAAGGCCTACCCTTCAAGAAGTACAGATTCTGAAATCGTATATCTGAAGGGTATCGAAGAACTGAAGAAAATAACAAGAAACGACAGAATGATCGAAATTGGAGCCACTGTCACCTTGGATAGTATCCTGAAAAACCACAGGAACTACATTCCTGAGATTCTGAAAGAAAATATCCTTGCCATCGGCAGCCCTCTCATTACAGGACGAGCCACCTTCGGAGGTGCCATAGCCGCCAGAAACCCGATGACTTCCCTTCCAGGCACCCTCATTACCTTGGGGGCCAATGCGGAGGTGAGAAGTGTCAGAAAGAAGACAGTGAAATCAAGATGGATCCCCATTTCCCTTATGGTGAACGAATCAAAGGATGGAATGGTGACCCTTCCTCCCAGAAGCCTCATCACCAGGGTCAGGGTGTCACTATTGGCTTCAGACTATTATTATTTTAAGGAAGAAGGCTCCTACATCGATGATCCGGACAATGCCGTTGCAGTGGCCCTTACGGCAAGGGAGGGACAGATGGATACCCTTCTGAATCCTCATTTTGCAATCACATTCCCTACAAAGGGTATTGTATACTCCAAGGATCTTGATAATATTCTTATGCAGCTCCACTTTCCTCTTTCGGAAGGAGAGTTCAGCCAGCTGCTACAGATTATATACACCTTCATAAATGCCGTAGCCCCAAATACTACGGTTCTTCAGAAAAGAAGACTCGACAATATTCTGGAAAATATGGTAAACGGCATTAATGCCAAGGTATTCGCCCCATCCCAAATAGAACAGGCACAAAACAAAGGAAACAATATTGAGTAATTTTGTCCATCTACATAACCACAGCGACTTTTCACTCCTCGATTCTGCGGCTTCAATTCCACGCTATATAGCAAAATGCAAGGAATATGGCATGACGGCCTTGGCCCTGACAGACCATGGAAACATGTATGGAGCCGTAACTTTCTATAAAGAATGCAAGGCCAATGGAATAAACCCCTTGGTCGGGTGTGAGTTCTACTATACCCACGACAGACATGTAAAAGACCCTTCCGCCAAGTATTACCACCTTATTCTCATAGCCATGTCGGACAAGGGCTACCATAATCTCATGGAACTGAACTCCATTGCGTGGAAGGAAGGTTACTACTATAAGCCAAGAATCGACGACGAAAGTCTTATATCCCACAGCCAGGATCTTATTTGTCTATCCGCCTGTGTTTCAGGTGAGATTCCTCGTCTTATTCTCGGAGGGAAGATAGAAGAAGCCAAAGAAAGGGTTCTTTGGTTCAAGAACCTCTTCGGCGACAGGTATTACCTTGAAATCCAGAACCATGGACTGGAAGAAGAACAGGTGGTGTTAAGACAACTGCCCAAACTCTCAGAGGAACTGGGAGTACCTCTTGTATGCACCAACGATATCCACTACATAGACAAAGACGACTGGAATGCCCATGACACTCTCATCTGTATCGGAACCCAGTCCAAGAAAACAGACAAAAACAGAATGAGATATAAAGAGGGGGAGTTCTATTTCAGGTCCCCCCAGGAAATGGAGGAACTTTTCAAGGATTTTCCAGAGGCCATTGAGAATACAGGAAAAATTGCAGAGAGATGCCAGCTTACCATTAACTTCCCAGGTCCTGTCCTTCCAAAATGCCAGATTCCTCCTCAATACAAGGATGATGCGGAGTATCTTACAGCCCTCTCCTATGAAGGTCTGACAGTAAGATACCCTGATGCGACAGAAGAGGAGATGGAGAGTCTGAAAAAAAGACTCCAGTATGAACTGGACATCATCATAAAGATGGACTTCCCTGCGTACTTTCTTATTGTCAGAGACTACATACACTGGGCAAAGACCCATGGTATTCCAGTAGGACCTGGAAGAGGATCCGGAGCCGGTTCCCTTGTAGCCTACGCAACTACAATCACAGACGTAGACCCTATAAAATACAATCTTCTCTTCGAAAGATTCTTGAATCCTGAACGTGTATCCCTTCCTGATTTCGATATCGACTTCTGCTTCGAAAGAAGAGGGGAAGTCATAGATTATGTAACGGAGCACTATGGCCACGATTCCGTAGGTCAGATAACCACCTTCGGAACCCTTAAGCCTAAGGCCGTCGTGAAGGATGTATGCAGGGTACTGGATATTCCTTTTGACGAATCCAATAAAATAACGGCTTTGGTTCCTGATGAAATACCAGGAATGAAGAAGTGGCATCTAACCGATGCCTTGAAGTTTGAGAAGAAACTTCAGGATATAAGGGACAGAGGGGGAGTATATGAAG
>JALFRH010000016.1 GCA_022785155.1 Spirochaetales bacterium | reverse complement strand
TGGCCCCCTTTCCTCAGCTTTACCTGTCTGATTTACCTTTTCAGCATGCTGTTTAACCCCTCTGAGAAAAAGCTGACGAAAACATTTTCTGACAGAACTATTTTAGAAAAATGGGAATAGAACAAAAAATCTAAAATAATGTGGCGGCTTGTGAGAAAAGGAGTGTACTTTAGAAAAACGGTATATGTGGCAAAAAACTTAAATGGAAAATGATATGGTAATCAGACGGGATCGATATCTTGAAAGGCTTATCAGTAAACAAAATAACGGAATGATAAAAGTGATTACTGGAATCAGAAGATCATGGAAGTCATACTTGTTGTTCAATCTCTTCTATGATCATCTTCTTGCTTCAGGAAATCCTGAAGACAATATCATATGCATTGCACTTGATGACGTGGAGAATGAAGCATATAGAGACCCTTACAGACTCTATTCATACATAAAATAACGAGTCCAGGATAACAGAGAGCAATACTATGTCTTAATCGATGAAGCACAGTATGCAATCAGCAAGGAAGAAATGAAGAATCCGGATGAACCGATCAGATTGTATGGTGTCCTTAATTCTCTGTTGAGAAAGAGTAATGTGGATGTCTACATTACTGGAAGTAATTCTAAATTCCTTTCTTCAGATGTGATGACTGAATTTAGGGGGCGCGGAGATGAAATTCATATTTCCCCTTTATCATTCTCTGAGTTTTACCCCGCTTCAGGGCAGGAAAAATCAGATGCATGGAGAGATTATCTATACTATGGAGGATTACCGCATATCCTGGCAGAGAGTGGGGGAGAGGCAAAGAGCAGATATCTGGAAAAACTAAACAAAGAGATATATCTGAGAGATATGTGTGAACGCTATGGAATCCGGGATGAAGAAAGCATGTTAATTCTTATGAAAGTCATCGCTTCTGCCATTGGTTCACTATCAAACGCACAGAAGATATCAGATACATTCAGGAGTAGTGGCGATAAGGTTATCACAATGCCCACAATATCCAGTTATCTGAAATATCTACAGGAAAGTTTTGTGGTAGAGAAGGCAGAACGGTATGACATCAAAGGTAGAAAGAATATCAGTACACCTTCAAAGTACTATTACTCAGATTTGGGTCTACGGAATGCTTTATTGAACTTCCGACAATTTGAAGAGACTCATTTGATGGAAAACGCAATCTACAATGAATTGATTTATAGAGGATATAGTGTGGATGTGGGAGTTGTTGAAACTCGGGTAGACGAAGGCGGAAAGAAGGTCAGAAAACAGCTGGCAGTGGACTTTGTTGTAAATCAATTCAATAAACGTTATTACATCCAATCGGCATTTCTAATTTCTGACAGAGAAAAATTTGAACAGGAGCAGGCTCCTTTGGTAAAGATTCCAGATTCTTTCAAGAAGATTGTTGTTGTCGGAAATAATACCCCGATATGGAGAAATGTGGAAGGAATCACCTTCATGGGAATCTACGATTTTCTGTTGAATGAAAACAGTCTGGATCTTTGAAAAAGGGAGTGCGGACCCTAACACCAAGAAGAAACTCGCCCGACAGTCCATAGTCCTTCACTGCCTTTTCCAGGTACCTGACCATAATGTCCGTTCCGGCATCCAGCTTCGCCTCTGCAAAAAATGCATTGTCCTGCCTGTCATACATGCATACGCTGTTGGTGTCCTTATGGACATCTATCCCGACATAAATTACACTGTCTTTCATGAGTGATCTCCTTGATTGCATGTGCTAATGCTTCATGCTTGGTGTTTATTCTTTCCCAAGTATCTCGCAGAATTCACGAATCTGCAATTTTCCTATGGGAGGTCACTTCATATTGTCTAGCTCAGAGATTGGATCAGCTCCACCTTTAGGACCAACAAGCTTTAATGAGTATTCAAGTTTTACTTCTCCTGTATTGTCTGTGATCTTCATATATCTTGTTTCAAAGTGTTTTGTAGAATCATACTCGGATTCAAAACTCATGGAATATGTTTCGTTTCCATTCTCTACTGAAACATTTTCAAATTTAACATAAGTATTTTGTGGTTTATGTGTAGACAAGTAAACACGGAAAGCATAAATACAAGGATCATCTTCTGCATTGTAGCCTTCTTCTTGTTTAACATCATCGATAACGACATCCGTTATTTCACTCATGCCACCCATTATAAATGAATAAAGATGATAAGTTTTTTCATCTGCCGATTTTACTTCAAATGACCATTCACCAGATATATATGATTTTATATTTCTAACATCGTATGAACGACCGTCAGGGTATGGAATTCTGGCTTCTTCATTTATCGACATGACAGCATACATGTCTTCTCCTGACACATTTCCTATTAAATTATCATAAGCTATAGCAGCATCCAATACGTCAGTTGTTAAACTTTTTGTTTCACTAGTCTCTGATGTTTCGCAGATCGTACAAACACGTGTTTTTAGTTTTGCCTCTGAATCCAGCTCCCATTCACCCCAAGTATGCGGAACACAAGGAATCGGAGTAGAAGATACTACATATCCACATACTTTACACTTTACAGTCTCAGAACCTTTCTTTGTACAAGTAGATTCCACTGTAATTGTCTCGAATTCATGATCGGCAACTTCAGATTTCTCTTTACACTCACATTCATGCCAATGCTGGGTTTCATTATTCTTCCATTCTTCTAAGAACTTGTGTTCGTGCTGTGGTTGTTCCTCACAAGAGATTGTAAGCAGCATCAGTGCTGCCAACAAAACAATAGCAATTTTTTTCATTTTTCCCCCAAGAAATTTGAATTATTTACTCAGAGGTTAATACCCCCCCTAATCTGTCAAGAAATAATATTCCAGAGTAGGCAATTATTTTTATAAAATAAACAAGTATTTACTTGCGCCCAAAGTAAATAAATGAAAAAAAATGGTAACTACTCAGTCATGCCTCGTATAACATGAAACTTTTCAGAAATCTATGTTTTCTCGGAAGAATGCTTGCTAAATGCCACCATTTTCTATAATTCCTTACTAGATCAGAAAATAAATACATTATTTTTCATTTCCCGATTGATCAAAACCTCTTTTGTGTGGTAACTACTCAGTCATATTAACCCAAAACAGAAGGCAATAGAGAATCAGCAGTACCATATAAGACTGCTCTGATGATTATGTCATGGTCTATTTTGTTCTTATTCGCTGTATCCAATACTATTTAGATGGATGCAAATCTTTTCAGTCCATCCAGCTTCCTGAAGTAATTTGAGACAGCTTGCCTTATCTTGGATGGACGAAGAGACCTCTCGCTCTCAAATACTAAACTTCGCATTTGAGAGCGAGTCCATTACCCTGGTATCCTTTCTGCGCCCCCGGTTTTCTTCCGCTTTTTCCTCTGAGGCTTGTGTCCCTATTGGGCTTCGAATAGCCGTCACTGGAAGGCGGCAGGCTGGAGTTGGACGAGTTCCTGGAACTCCTTTCCCTCAATTAATCCTGAAGGCCCCCTATTGCAGATGTAAGTGCATCGACCTTCTCGTTCATCCCCTCCATCTTGGCATTGAAGGATTCGAGCTGGGCCATCATGGAACAGGTGAGCATCATGGCATTTGAAAAGAACAGGATCCATTCCGGAGGCAGAACACTCACATCGAGGTCGAAGGACGACGCAATCCCATCAATGCTGGCACCCCTTGCGATCAGCTCCTTAATCTTCTCTGTAAAGCCCATATATGACACCTAATTCCTTTTAATATCAAGAATTAGTATATCATAAGTTTATACAAGAGAAATCGCATGGATATTTAGCAATAATTCATTATATTTTAAGGAATTAAATACATATAAACACCCTAAGCCTAGATGACTAATGTTTTTCAATGGAGGCCAGATTAACTTAATTTGTATGTGACTGAGTAGTAACTAAATATTTCCAAACAAAGAAAACCTAAATCATAAGTTTCATTATTTTTCAACAATTATGTTGACATATACTATCCCTTTATGATAATTGGTTAATTAGTCAAGTAACTAACTAAATAAGGAGAAAGATGAACTACACATTTAAAGACGATAGTCCAATATTCCAGCAATTGGCAAAGGCCTTGGAGGATGACATATTTCTTGGAACATATGAAGAAGGGACGGCGATTCCCTCGACTACGGAATTAAGCGTCGCACTCCATATAAATCCTGCCACAGTATTGAAGGCTATGAATCTCTTACTGGATATGGATCTTATTGAAAAGAAAAGAGGAATCGGGATGTTTGTAAAGAACGGAGCAAAAGAAAGAATAAGAGAAAGAAGAAAGACAGAGTTCAAGGACAAGTACCTTTCTCCTCTATTGGAGGAAGCAAAGAGACTGGGTATGGATAGAAAAGAAATTGCACTCTTGATAATGGAGGAAGAAAAATGAGCATAGAAGTAAACGACATAGTGAAATCATTCCGCTCCACCAGAGCATTGGATGGAGTAACCTGTTCCTTCAAAAAAGGACATATAATCGGCTTGCTTGGAAGAAACGGCGCAGGCAAATCAACACTTATAAAGTGTATTGGAAACAGACTCTATCAGGATGGAGGCTCCATCATGATGGACGGCAATGAAATCAGAAAGAGCCCGAAGGACTTTGAGAGAATCACAATGGTGGGAGACGAGAACATGCTTCCTTCCTCCACCAAGCTGAAAAACGTCTTCAAAATGATGGATGATATGGGCGTAGGCTCCGAAGAAAAGGCTTTGATGCTTTCCAGAAAGTTCAAGCTTGATGTAAACAGAAAGTGGGAGAAGCTCTCTACAGGATATAGGACAATCTTCAAAGATATCCTGGGCTTGGCTTCAAACAGGGAATATGTCTTCTTCGATGAACCTATTTTGGGGCTGGATGCAAACCACAGGGAGCTCTTTTATGAGGAACTGATGGCAGCCTTCTCTCCCGACAGATGTTTTGTAGTGGCCACTCACCTCATTGAAGAAATATCTCCTCTTATTGACCAGGTCATAATCATAGACCAGGGAAAACTCCTTAAAGAGGGAGACAAAGATACCCTTCTCTCTTCTATAAAGATGGTCTCTGGAGAAAGAGAAAGAGTTGAAAAGGCAATTGAAGGCCTTAAGGTGCTGTCACGTTCTTCCATACTGGGACAGGCAAAGGTAATGGTGGAAGGAGAAGTAAGGGGAGAAGGAATAACAGTGGAAAACGTTGATCTCCAAAGATATTTTGTCGAGATGACAAAGGACGGTGAATAATGAAAAAAGATAGAGTCGTAATAAAGGATTTTGTTTCCAGTGTGCTCTGTGCAGGTGGAGTTGCAGCATTGGTAGTAATGGTCTTCATTCCTATTGTAATGTTTGTTTTGGGAAAAAGCATAAGCATAAATCTCCCTGTCTTTAGTGTTTACGCAGGCGCCTTCGAGTCCGTATCTGTCGCTGAAGCCATTACTCATATAGTTCTTGGAGCCATGGTCATCCAGTACATGCGTCTATACATGTTCATGGGGCTGACAAGAGAAAGAGCCTTCTTGAGAACAATGATGGTTGAAGGTATCACCCTCATAGCCTCTTTCATCTTCTTGGCCTTTATTGGAATAATCTCAGGCCTCTTTACAGGAACACTTTCCATCTCCAGTATCTTCCTTAGTTCCCTATACATTACTTTTTCCTGCGCATTGATGTTCGGGGTAGGCTGTGTATCCTCCGCCCTCTCTACAACATGCCGCCCTCCATTGAGTGTCGCAGTGGTCATCATATTCCTTTCCTTTATGCTATGGCTCTACGCAAGGGCAACAAATATGGTGACGGAAACATTAAGACTTGGAGATGAAATAAAGATTATCCTCCGCCCTGAAATATTTGACGGAGAAGCCGTTATGGCTCTTGTATTCGGAGTAGCCATGGTAGCAATTTCATTCATCATATATATGCTTCCTATAAGCCAGATGAAGAGCACATCAATCAGCTGACGGAACAATAAAAAAGGCTTGGAGATTCGCGTTCCAAGCCTTTTTTATGTCACAAAACGATAATCAGAATACTTTCCAACCCTCAACTATCTCTCTTATATCCTCTCCGTCCATATAGGCCTTCATCAATATAAAAGAAGCTGCAGTGCTGCGTCTTCTGATACTCTCTCTTCCATAGGAGAAAAATCTGATGGTCACAGAAACTGGCTTTCTGTCTTTTCCACTGAAGCCAAGACAAACCGTCCCTACTTCCTTTTCTTCACTTTTATCCGGACCTGCAACCCCTGTAATGGAGAAGGCCCAATCTGAAGAGATGAGATTTCTCACTCCCTCAGCCATTTCCAAGGCACACTCTTCAGACACAGCCCCATATCTATCCAGAGTATCTTTCTTTACTCCCAATACCCTTTCTTTGACAGAGAGGAAATAAGAAGTCACGGAACCCATCATGTAAAGGGAAGAACCCGGCAGTGATGTAAGATTGGAAGCTGCAAGACCTCCGGTACAGCTCTCTGCACAGGAAATGGTCTCACCTCGTTTCTTTAAATCCTCGACAAGAATTCCCAAAGCTGTCTTGTCTCCATCAACCACCCTTTTCTTTCCTGTCAAAGCTCTCAGTTTGCCAATGGCTCTCTGTCTTTCTTCTTCGTCTCCACCAGAGACGTAGAGTGAAATCCTATAGTCCTGGAATCTTGTCCCCCAATCCAAAGAAGGATCTGCCTCCTTAGTCAACTCTTCCAGTTTCGCCTCGGAAATAAGGAAGGTTGAATACTCATCCCTCTCTTCTTCCTTGATTCCAAGGTTTTTTCTTAAAAGAGGAAGGACGGAAGAGCGGAACATAGGCTCCATTTCTCTAGGAGGCCCAGGCATGGAGACCACCAAGGTTCCCTTTACTTCACCCCAAAATCCTGGAGCGGTACCGTTGGGATTTGGAATGAGATTAAAACCCTTCGGAATATAAGCCTGCTTTTCATTGGCTCCATAGGCTCTGTCTTTCAGAGTCTCCAACAAATGGTTCCAAGCCCCTTCGTCCCTTACAAGTTCCACTCCAGCGGCTTCTGCAATGGCTGATCTGGTCATATCATCGGTTGTAGGCCCCAAACCTCCTGTAAGGAGAACGATATTATTGTTCCTCAACAGGGCCCCGATTACTTCCCTTATGGTTCCATCGTCAGGAATGACGACGGACTCGGAGAAATGTATTCCCATCTTTGATAACTCATGGGAAACAAGGATAGTATGCTTGTCTTGTATAATACCTCTGGTAAGTTCTGAGCCTATTACAATCAAACTAGCTTTGGTCATGGCAAAAGCTCCTTTCTATCCTTGAAAGATTTGTAGAGGAAGAAAAGCTTCTTAATAAACCAGAAGACAAGGACAGCTTCGCTTACATAGATGGCTATACGGGCAAATAGATCGATATGGTTTACATAGAATGTATTGTCATAGTCTTCCTGGCTATAGACAGGTACGGTATATGTATGGGTACCCATGGTAAATGGTTCCATTGGATCCTGTATCTCTCCTGTAGGCACCACAAGACAAGTAATGCCGCTGTTGGTTCCTCTGATCATGGATTTTCTTGTCTCTACGCTTCTGAATGCAGCGATTTCAGCATGCTGCCACTCTGCAGAAGCCTTCTTTGACCAGTTGTCATTGGTCATATTTATGATAACTTCTGCTCCTGAAGCCACATATTCTGCATTGAGGACGCTGAAGGAGTCTTCATAGCATATAGGTGTGGAGAAATGTACCCCATTAAGTTCAAAGACAGTCGGTTCCGTTCCCGGTATCCACCAGTTGTAATCCATAGCCTTCAATAGGTTATATAGCCAAGGGAGCTGCTTTTCATATGGGAAGTGTTCGGTAAATGGAACTAAGTGCTGCTTTATATATTCGCCCTTGATTTCACCGTCCTGGAATAATATTACAGTGTTGTATTCCTTACTGTTTTTGTTTCCTTCTTCGTCATATGGAGGAAGGGAAGGATCGGCTATGACGCTCTTGGGGTTTCCTGTAAGGAGAGGCACACCTATAGATTCTGCATAATCTACAAAATCGATGGTAAGATCGTGGATGTCTTCCCATACAGTGCCTTCCGCATCATAAGTGGTATGCCAAGCCACAGAAGGAACGAAAGCTGTCTCAGACCAGATGATGAGATCAGGATCTGTGGAAAGAGACTCAGTTGTATATCTCTTGAGATTGTTGAAATTGCTTCTATAGGTTTTATATCCACCCTTCCATGAATCATGGTTATGCTGGACTGCGGCAATCTTCACTGTCGAGCTTGGTTCCCTGTCTGTCCAATAGTCAAGGGCGAATATGCCATAGATGACGGACGCCACGACCAAGATGGCCCAAACAATAAATGGAATGAGGTTGGACTTGAACCACTCCTTGAGTTTAGGATTTTCCTTACATATCCATGAATACAGGTAATCGGCAACCAAGGCCTCCGGGAAGACAAGAAGATAGATTATCCCCCAGATTCCTGTAATATCTGCTATCTGATACAAGACTCTATATGGATAGAGGGCATAGACTATATTTCCATAGGGGTAACCGGCGAACCAGTTTTCAGCCAGGAAGGCATATGCAGCCCATACGGCACCCTTGAATATATACCCTTTTTTGGGAAAGGCTTCGTCTACTGCCTTTAGAGCCAGGAAGAGAAGACACATCTCCCCTCCCTTTATGACGGGAGCAATTACAATGGCCAGGGAATGGAATCCTTTGAGCCAATAGTTGAAGAAGAAATAGTATACCAGGCCGAATATAAAGCCATGGAACCATACACACTTCCAGGTAGTGTTCTTGATTACCATGAAAACAGGTATCAAGGCAATGAAAACCAAAGGAGCTATTCCGTCATCGGTCATGAAACCGGGAAAAGCCATAGCCAAAACAAAAGCTGATGCCAACAACACAAGAACCTCAGAACATAAAGTCCTGAGGCTCCTTCTACTCTTGAAATTATTCAAACAATCATCTCCAAGAATCATTCTTCTTCGCCATCTGTGATATCCCAGACAAAGTCCTTAAGTTCCTTTCCTGGTCTAAAAATAGCTACACCATGTCTCTCAACAGCGACAACTTCACCTGTCTTAGGGTTGCGGGCCTTTGCCCTGCCCTTTCTGACACGTACTTCAAATGTTCCGAAGCCACGAAGTTCAATAATACGACTATCCTTGAGGCCATCCTTAATCTCTTCAAAGAGCTCATCGATGACCATGTGTATTTCCGCCCTATTGTAACCAAGCTTGTTGTGAAGGTTTTCAATGATGGCGGCCTTTGTTAGCTTTTCCTGCATTTAGCCTTCTCCTGTTTTTTAATTAGGCAAGTTTTGCAAGGGCTTTAGCCATTCTGCTCTTCTTTCTGCTGGCTGTGTTCTTGTGAATGATTCCCTTTCCTGCAACAGAATCGAGAAGCTTTGCCGCCTCTGCCATAGCTACCTCTGCCTTAGCCTTGTCGCCAGCAGCAATCTGAGCCTCAAACTTCTTTACTGCAGTGCGGAATGTGCTCTTTGCGGCACGATTTCTGAGGCGGCGCTTTGCGTTCTGACGATCTCTCTTCTCTACGGACTTGCTTGACATTATATTCCTCCAAAAGATGTACTATCCAAATTTTTAAATATCGTTATATTGCGACGATTTAAGAAATTATCATAAAGAATAGAATGGGTCAACAGAATATCTCGAATTATAAGAAGAAATTGTGTTTTAATTACTCCCCACTGAAAAGCTCATCCTGATAATCCTGATATACCTCCCAGAAACCTGTCTCACCATCAAAGTAGACTTCATCGAAAGGAATGAAAATCTGTCTTCCATCCAACGTGACGCATGTAAGTTTTCTGGAAAGAATGTTGACTTCGTTTACTCTCCAAATATCTCTGTCTATCTTAAGTTTTGTTCCTTCAGGTGGAACTCCAGCCTTTTCCTCCATGTAGTAGTCATACTCATATGCCAGACAGCAAAGTAGTCTTCCACAGGGGCCTGAGATCTTGGCGGAGTTCAGGGAAAGGTTCTGTTCCTTTGCCATTTTTATTGTTACCGGCTCCATTTCCCTTGTCATGGCATGGCAGCAATAATCCCTGCCACAGACAGAGAGACCTCCAATAAGCCTGGACTCGTCCCTTACTCCTATCTGCCTCAATTCAATTCTCATTCTGAATACAGCCACAAGATCCTTCACAAGATCCCTGAAGTCGACTCTCTCTTCAGCTGTAAAGAAGAATATGACTTTCGGCTCCCCCAGAAGGAAGTGGGCTGTAATGAGCTTCATATTCAGGTTGTGCTTCATGACCTTCTCTCTGCATACAGCCAAGGCGGCATCTTCTTTTGAAGAGTTTTCTTCATATTTGGCCATTTCTGCAGGAGTAGCCAAGTGATCGATCCAAAGGACATCGCCATCCACCTGAATCTTCTTGGGCTCCTTTACCCTTTGGCAACCGAAGCAGCTGGAGCACTGATGCTCGTTCTCCCCACAGTTATATTCCTTGTCATCATCTTCACTTCCGAAATGAAGGCAAGCACCCCTGGCCTCTGTGGCACCAGGCTCATATCCACCTGTGGAAACAGGAGCCGCACCCACCACAATTCCAAGGTCCAAACCGAATTTTGTATCATAGACTACAGGGGTACCAGGATATATGACACTATCCCAAGCCCCCAGACAAATATCATTGTATGAAGGGTTCTTCACAACATATACATAGGCGCTGTCATCTTCACGCTCATACTTTTTTTTCATAGAAAAGAAGTTACCATGTAGTAGGATAAGATTCAAGTTAATAGATGTTTTCCTTTGCCTGCCAATGGGTTATTCTATCCACATGGAGACGAAAGACAAGTTTGTGCTGGCTCCTTTGGCCGGTTATACAGATAAAGCTATGAGAGAGATTTCCCTGTGTATGGGTGCTGATATCGCAGTTACGGAGATGGTTTCAGCAGAGGGCCTTGCCAGAGACAGCGAGAAGACAAAGGAACTGTTGGAAAGGGCCCGGGGAGAAGAGAGACTTGTAGTGCAGCTCTTCGGTCCCGATAAAGATCCCTTCAGTCGATGCATCCCAAATCTTTTGAAGTACAATCCTACTTGGATAGACGTAAACTGTGGCTGCCCTGTTCCCAAAGTCGTAAAGACAGGAGCAGGCTCCGCCTTGATGAAGGATAAGAAAAAAATACGTGAAATAGTACAGACACTTGTTTCTGAGACCAAGCTCCCTGTATCAGTGAAATTCAGACTAGGCTGGGATGCAGATTCCATAAACTATCTGGAGTTTGCAGAGGAAGCGTTGAAGGGAGGAGCCTTTGCCCTGACCCTCCACGCAAGGACACGCTCACAAGGATATGAAGGAAAGGCTGACAGAAACGCATTCCTAAACCTTTCAAAGGAATTCGGGAAAGATGCAGTATTATATGCCTCTGGAGATATCTACACTCCTATAGATGCCAAGGAATGCATTGAAAAATATGGCATGGATGGAGTCATGTTTGCACGTGGAGCCATAGGTAATCCATTTATATTCAAGGAAACAAAGTCTTTCTTTGAAAAAGGTCAATACACAGCTCCTTCTGTTTCGGACAGGATACAGACTGCCATAATCCACTACAGAAAGATGAAGGAATACTATGGTGAGGATATTGCCGGCAGGGAAATGAGAAAGCATGCCATGGCCTATATAAAAGGCATCCATGGAGCCTCCAAGTGCAAAAAGGCTTTGACCGGCGCATTTACCGAAGAGGATTACATAGAGGCTTTCTCTCTTTTGGAAGGCATATCTGAGTAAAGACAGCGAAAAGAAAGAGCGAGGTGCGCCCCGCTCTTTTTAGTTTTTGAACACAATGAAATCAAGAATGAAAATAAAAAGAAAGAACACGGCAATGAATACCAAGCCAACAAGAAGTGCCGCCTTCAGCACTCCCCACATGAAGTATTTGTACTCCTTGGGAGAGAGCTGAGGAATATCACCCTTCTTTGCGTCCCCCTCTTGTGGAGGACGATACCAAGGCATCCCCTCCACATTCATATTTGCAAAGCTTCGGCCGTCGTCTTCTTCAACGTACCTTTCTTTTTTCCTTTTTCTATGCATTACTTCTTCTTTCCATTCTTCTGATTCTCAGCTTCTTCCTTTTCAGCCTTCTTGGCTTCTTCTGTAAGGCGCTGGGCGATCTTATTCTCTTCTTCTGTGTTGTAAAGGTGGCATGCTACATAGTGCTCGTCTTCAACCATCTTGAAGTTTGGATCTGCATACTTACAGATTTCCATACACTTGCGGCAGCGAGTATGGAACTTACATCCCTTAGGAGGATTTGCAGGAGAAGGAATAGATCCCTCAAGGATTATTCTATTCATGTGGAAATCCGGATCAGGAATAGGAATGGCGGAGAACAGAGCCTCTGTATAAGGATGCAAAGGATGGCTGAAGAGTGTGCTTGTAGGAGCAAACTCAACCATGTTTCCAAGATACATGACACCCACTGTATCGGATATGTGCTCTACAACAGACAAGTCGTGGCTGATGAAGAGATATGTAAGTCCGAACTGCTTCTGAAGGTTTCTCAGAAGATTAATGATCTGCGCCTGGATGGATACGTCCAAAGCAGATACAGGTTCATCACAGAGAATAAAGTCTGGATTGAGAGCCAAGGCCCTTGCAATACAGATTCTCTGTCTCTGCCCGCCACTGAACTCGTGGGGATATCTGGATTTTGCATATTCAGGAAGACCACAAGCTTCCATTACTCTTGTAATGTAGTCGTCGAACTCCTCTGGAGGAACGATCTTATGTTCCCTTACAGCTTCACCGATTATTTCACCTACAGGAAGACGTGGAGAAAGGGAAGAATATGGATCCTGGAATATGATCTGGATATTTGGTCTTTCTTTTCTCAGTTCATCCTTGGAAAGGGAAAAGAGATCCCTTCCGTTGAAATATACTTCACCGTCAGTCTTATCCTGAAGACGGAGAATGGTTCTTCCAATTGTAGACTTACCACACCCTGACTCACCTACAAGGCCCATGGTGGTTCCTCTCTTAATGGCGAAGGACACACCGTCTACAGCCTTGACGTTACCGATTGTCATTTTGAAGAAGCTGCTTTTGATAGGGAAATACTTCTTCAGGTTTTTTACTACAAGAAGGTTATCCGGATTGTTCTCAGCTCCTTCAAGTAAGCCTACTTTCTTGATATCTTCTGCCATTTATAGTTCCTCCGGATTTACTGTCTTTGGATATTCGATGACGTTCTTTTCGTCATAGAATCTGTAGCAAGATACTACATGTGTATCACTTATTCTGATTGATGGCGGATATTTTCCACTGCACATATCACACTGCATCTCACAGCGGTCACGGAAATAACAGTAGTTAGGCATATTTACAGGGTTTGGAACGCTTCCAGGAATATTGTAGAGCTCCTCAACCTTCTTACCTACTACAGGCTTTGACTTCATAAGACCGATTGTATATGGATGTGCCGGATGGTGGAAAATATCATCTGCAGTACCCTTCTCGATTACGCGTCCGGCATACATTACTACAACATAGTCAGCCATGCCCGCTACAACACCCAAGTCATGGGTGATAAGCATAATCGAAGAACCGATCTTCTTCTTCAAATTCTCCAACAAATCCAGAATCTGGGCCTGAATGGTAACATCCAGGGCAGTTGTAGGCTCGTCGGCAATAATAAGTTCAGGTTTGCAGGCAAGGGCGATGGCGATCATAACCCTCTGCCTCATACCACCACTCAGTTCATGAGGATACATTGAGTAGACGCCTTCTTTGTTTGCGATTCCCACCATATCCAAGAGCTCAAGAGTTCTCTTCTTAACCTCTTCCTCACTCATTTCCGGGTTATGGAGGATAATGGCTTCATCCACCTGTTCTCCAATACGGAATACAGGATTGAGGCTGGTCATAGGCTCCTGGAAAATCATGGACATCTTGTTGCCTCTGATCTGCTCCATAATTGAGTTGGGGGTATTTACGATGTTATATGCAGTGCCATCGTTCTTATTGAATCTGATTTCACCACCTACCACCTGTCCTGTAGGACGCTGCAAAAGCTGCATAAGGGAAAGGGATGTAACGGATTTTCCACAACCTGATTCACCTACGACTCCCACAGTGGAGTTCTTCGGGACATCGAAGGAGATGCCATCTACAGCCTTGACAGTACCCACTTCGGTAAAGAAGAAGGTACAGACATTGTCGAATTCCACGACATTGTTCTCATCCCTCATTTTTGTAGTGTAAAGCTTAGGGTCCTTATTGGCATTTGCTCTGTCAGCCTCAAGCTTCTTTGTCACCTTTCTGTTGAACTTGGTGATTCTTCTGGATTCCTTACCAGAAATATATGATGTGTGTTTGTTATCTGACATAAATCACCTCTTTCCCTTTGGATCGTAAGCGTCTCTCAGACCATCACCGATGAAGTTAAATGCAATTACAGTGAAGGAAATGAGAAGACCTACTGGAATCCAGATATATGCATAGTGAGCCATAGCAGAAGCTGAAGATACACTGTTGATCATTGTACCCCAAGTAGCCAACGGGTGCTTTACACCGAGACCCAAGAATGAGAGTGTGGACTCTGTGAGGATTGTTCCACCGATACCCATTGTTGCACTTACTATAAGTTGAGGCATTACGTTCGGAATAAGATGCTTGAAGATTCTGTCTTTTACCTTGATTCCGGTTGCTTCTGCAGCAATCATAAACTCCTGCTCTCTGAAGGATAGAATCTGACCTCTGACAAGTCTTGCGACACCTGCCCATCCCATGATTCCGAGAGCTATCATCATGATAAAGAGTCTTC
>JALFRH010000235.1 GCA_022785155.1 Spirochaetales bacterium | reverse complement strand
TCTCACCATGAGCCTTATGGTGATATGGCCCTTGCAGCCCTTATAAAGAAAGTAAATGATGGCGATGATTTCATCTTTGACAACTACGGCTCATATATGGCCAAGCATCCCGCCACAAAGCATGCAGTACTAAGGAAGGGGGAAGAGGGAAAAGGAACAAGCTGGTCCTGTTCCCATGGTGTCTCCAGATGGTACAAAGATTGTGGCTGCCATACAGGCGGAGATGAAGGCTGGAACCAGAAGTGGAGGACCGGTCTAAGAAACGCCCTCAATAATCTTGGAGACAAAATAGATGCAATCTTCTCCAGAGAGATAGATATTATCTTCAAAGGACAGTTATCCAGTCAGGATCTTCTCAAAGAAGCAGGTAATGTCTTCTGTGGAAAAGTGGATATGAAGAGATTCATTTCCTCTTTGTCTGATAAATATGGCATCACCCATAATGATTCCGAAAAGCTTGCCCATCTTCTGACAGGCATGAAGTACAAGCATTTCTCCTTTACTTCCTGCGGGTGGTTCTTCTCAGAACTCAGCGGTATCGAGCCAAGGCAAGACATCAAGTACGCAATACATGCCATAACGCTCTTCCAACAGTTTACACAGGAAGAACTTATGATTCCTTTCCTCAATGACTTGAAGAAGGCCAAGTCCAATATAAGGGAACAGGGTGACGGCATGCTCATCGCCCAGGAGGAGATAAAGGGCTTGGATGGAGATGTGGAAGCCGCTGTATACTTCTACATGAATGTCTCTATGGCAACCAAGGAGAATTGGAAGCTAAGATATGGTAGATTCCATTTGAAGAACATCTCCTCCTTAGATGGAAAAGAGTATGAGATAACTGTTTCCGATACATCCACCGATGAAGAATTCTCTTTCAGAATACTTCCAGCCCTCACTATCGATAAAGGGATAAATCTTTACATTACAAAGATTAAGCAAAGTGGTTTGAAACCGGAAATCTATCATATCACCAACTCCGATATTCCTTTGAGGGTTCTGGATGAAGCCTATAGATGGATAGATGAGGCCATGGTCACAATCGACGAGAAGACTCTCATCGACCAGATCAATTCCTTGAAAGTCTATGCAATGCTTTTATCCCATAGCAAAGTCGGTGAAATGGATGCTCGTCTTGTGGAGAATCTTGGAGTCTCCATGAGATGGATCAGAAGCCTTCTGAAATCAAAGTGTGATATGGAATACGAAAAGAGAATGGATCTGATCAAAGACCTCATGTTCTTCATCCAAGCCTATGGAAGGGAAAACGAGCAGCTTATGCTGGATGACCTTGTTGTCCAGTCTGTGGACTCCCTTTTGAGAATAGTAAAGGAAAAAGGACTTACAGAAACTGTGGCATCCACCCTTTCCAAGGTAATAGGAACACTTAGGGAAGTAGGAAAAGAACCTGACTTGAGAAAACTTCAAGATGAAGTATATAAATTCTATTCAGGCAGGAAGAATAATAATTGCCCACAAGAAACGGCGGAAGAAATCTATAGATTACTTAATTTCAGTCTATGAGAAATGGGGACTTGAGTCCCCATTTCCACTTTTGACCTCATTCCCTGTCTTCAAGCATCTTTCTGGCATGTTCGAGGGATATTTCGCTTTCATCGCCACTGAGGATCCTGGCCAACTCTCTGACCCTCTCTTCTCCATCCAAGAGTTTGATGTGGCTTATGGTCCTTCCCTTCTCTTCATATTTGTAGACCTTATAGTGCCTGTCTGCCTTGGATGCAATCTGAGAAAGATGAGTGATGGTAATCACCTGCTTTGACTGAGACAACTGTCTCAACTCTTTTGCGACACAAGTTGCAACGCGACCGCCTATTCCTGCATCCACTTCATCGAAAAGCATGGTATCCACACTACCACTACCTTCCATGCTGGTTTTCATTGCAAGCATCAATCTTGACAGTTCTCCACCACTGGATGTTTCCTGAATAAGGCTTGTCTTTTCGCCTTTGTTTGCAGATATAAGATACTCGATCTTATCTTTGCCGTAGGGACCAGGGGAAGAGAGTGGAGTGACAGATATCGTGAAAACGGAGGCCTCCATTCCCAAACGGTGGAGTTTCTCTTCAATATGTTTTGAAAAGGCTGTTGCACCCTTTTTTCTCAAAGAAGTAAGCTTTTGCGCTTTGTCCTCCACTTCTTTGCTGAGTTTATCCATCTTCTTTTCCAAAGAGGAAATAACATCTGAAGAGTCTGAAATCAACTCGAGTTTCTCCCTGAAGTTCTCCCTTTGCTCTATTGCAGCTTCCACCGATCCTCCGAAGCGTCTCTTCATTCTTTGGATAAGGGAAATCCTCTGATTCATCATCTCGATTTCAGTTTCACTGAAAGACATTGAAGATAGATAATCCCTTATGCTCTCGAATATATCCTCTGTTTCAATGCTCTGACTCTCAAGTCTTTCAGAGTATTGGAGTAGTGATGGATCCTTTTTCTCAGCCTTTCTGATGTAAGAGAGGGCTTCTGAAAGAGATGATTGGGCGCTCTTCAGTTCATCTTGTGCCGAAGAAAGGTTTTCAGCGATGTATTCGCTTGAAGCCTGAAGACTTAGTTTTTCCTTCAACTCCTCCTCTTCCCCGACCTTCAAATCAGCATTCTCCAGCTCACTCAGGCAATACTTCATGTAATCCGCCTCTTCACTGCTTCTTTCCATAAGCTCTTTTGTTTGTTTGAGCTTGTCTTCAGTTTCCATCAATTCCTTATAGGAGGCTCTGTAGCTGTCCAGGGCTTCAAGGGAAGAGGAAGCTTCATCCAAAACTTTTCTAAGTACATCGTTCTTCATCAGGGACTGATGGGCGTGCTGGCTGGAGACATCCACCAAGAGCATTCCAAGCTCCTCACCTTCACTGCGATTGAGAGCTGTTCCATTTACACTATACGTGGATCTGCCGTTGGACCTGATAACCCTGCGAAGCACCAAGGTATTGTCTTCTACTTCTATTTCATGGTCATTGCACCAGGAAAGGACTTCACTGCTCCCAATTGAGAAGGTTCCTGACACTTCCGCCATTTCAGAACCCTTTCTTACAGCTTCCTTATCCGCCTTCTGCCCCAAAAGCAGAGATAATGCCCCGAGTATTATGGATTTACCGCTTCCAGTTTCACCTGTTATGACAGTAAAACCATCTGAGAAATCAAGATCAAGACTATCTATAAGTACATAGTTTCTTACATGGAGACTCTCAAGCATTTCTCATATCTCCCGCCCAATGAAGCTTTTCTCTGATGACTTCCGTGAAGTTTCTTTTTGTAGAGTGAATAAGTCTTAGTCTCTTTGAACTCATTTCCACTACTATTCTATCCTTCTCTTCCAGTTCAAACAGAACCTGTCCATCTACTGTCAAAACAATATTCGTCCTCTGATGTTCCAATACTTCCAGGACTATCTCCTTTTCTCCTGTCACCAATGGTCTGTTGGATAGAGTAAAAGGACAAATAGGGGTGATTATGAGGGCTCTCATTTCAGCGTCAAGTATTGGACCGCCGGAAGCCAGGGAGTATCCGGTACTTCCAGTAGGTGTTGCAACTATCATGCCATCTGAACGGAAGTTACCGGCAAAGGTCTTATCTATGCTGAGACCGAGATTAATTACCTTTGCAATACCTGAAGAGCATATTACAGCCTCATTGAGACCTCTTGAGAAGAACACCTCCTTACCATTTCGATATACAGAGACCTTAAGCATCAATCTCTTTGAGACATTATCTGCACCTGACAAGTAGGCATCCAGGCTTTCCTTCCATTCAGACTTCTCTATTTCAGTAATATATCCGAAGGTACCCAAGTTCACAGGTAATACTGTTGTGCCGTATGGAGCTGCAGCGCGGGCTGCATATAGTACGGTACCGTCTCCTCCCAATGCAATGATAAGATCGATATCATTGCCTATATCCATAGTGCCTTCGGTAGAATCGATATAAATGGAAGTGAGGCTTATCTTTTGGGTGGATAAGTATTCTTCAATTTCCTTG
>JALFRH010000227.1 GCA_022785155.1 Spirochaetales bacterium | reverse complement strand
GCAAGACTGGCAAAGCCTGGAAAACCACTTTCAAAGATGAAGGGTATCTTAAAAGTAAGAAAGAAGATTCCTCTTCTCATCGCCATTCCCACTACAGCTGGAACTGGAAGTGAAACCACACTGGCTTCTGTAATCGTAGATAAAAAAAACAGACATAAATATGCCATCAACGATTTCCCTCTCATTCCAAGATATGCTCTCCTGGATCCTGAAATGACCAGGTCCCTTCCACCTTTCCTTACGTCCACAACAGGTATGGACGCACTGACCCATGCCGTGGAGGCCTACATCGGCAAGTCAAACCATAGAATGACAAAAATCGAGGCCAAAATCGCAGTAAAGTTGATCATCAACAACATAGAAAGGGCATATAAAGACGGCAACGATATGGAAGCCAGGGCAGCCATGCTCAGGGCCTCTTATCTTGCAGGCTGTTCCTTCACCCGCTCCTATGTGGGCTATGTCCATTCAATCGCCCACACTTTAGGAGGAAAATACAACATACCCCATGGATATGCCAACGCTGTCATTCTCCCGCTTATCCTTGATGCCTATAGACCAAGAATCGACAAAAAACTATGGAAACTGGCAATAGCAGCAAATCTATGTGACGAGCTTACTCCTATAAAAGAAGGGGCGGATATCTTTATGGAAAAGATCAAGGGCCTCAACAATGAGTTCGGCATTCCGACTACTTTTCCTGAAATCAAGGATGAGGATATCCCCCAGCTTTCAAAATATGCTGCAAAGGAAGGAAATCCTCTCTATCCAGTTCCAAAACTTATGAATGCCAAGGAACTAAGTGTGTTTTATAATATGTTGAAGGGCTGAAAATGAATAAAGAAAGAATACATGACATAGTGGAAAAGCAGAAGGAATACTTTCTCTCAGGAGCGACTCTGAATGTAGAGGAAAGAATCAAAAACCTTAAGAAACTCCATAAGGCTGTAGTTGACAATGAAGAAAAGCTAAGGGAAGCATTGAAGAAAGACCTCTTCAAAAGCGCCTTTGAAAGCGATATGTGTGAAATAAGGCTTACTGAAAGCGAGATTTCATACATGATCTACCACGTCAAGCGCTTTGCAAAAGATAAGACTGTATACACTCCGCTGTCACAGTTCCACTCCCATAGCTATCTGCACTACACACCCTATGGAAATGTACTGGTGATGAGTCCATGGAACTATCCTGTACTTCTCACCTTGGAGCCTCTTGCAGATGCCCTTGCAGCAGGAAACACCGTAGTCGTCAAGTCATCCCTCTATAGTCCTGAAACCACAAAGGCCATGAAGGAAATAATAGAGGAAACCTTCCCTCCCTGCCTGGTGGCCTATGTAGACGGTGGAAGAGAAGAAAACCAAGCTCTTCTTGATGAGAAGTTCGATTATATTTTCTTCACAGGAAGCAAACATGTAGGTAGATATGTAATGGAAAAGGCTTCAAAACACCTTACTCCCATTACACTGGAACTTGGCGGGAAGTCTCCTGTCATTGTCGAAAAGGACTCCAACATAGCCCTTGCAGCCAAGAGAATCGTCTTTGGCAAATACCTGAACTGTGGCCAGACCTGTGTTGCTCCCGACTATGTTCTTGTAGATGAGTCCATAAAAGATAAGCTAGTGGAGTGTATCAAGAAGGAGATAGTAAAGCAGTTTGGATCTTCTCCTTTGTCAAACCCAGACTATGGAAAGATCATCAACAAGAAGCACTATGATAGGATACTATCTCTTATAAATAAGGATAAAGTTGTGTTTGGTGGAAGAGGAAATGATGAAACTCTTCAGATCGAGCCCACTGTAATGGTGGGAGTATCTCCTGAGGACCCTGTGATGCAGGAAGAGATTTTCGGCCCCCTTCTTCCCATTCTTGGATATACAGATACAAAAGAAGCCATAAGTTTTATACAGAAGAGGGAACACCCACTTGCCTTCTATGTTTTCTCAAAGCCAAGGAATGCAAAGAAAATAATGGAGGGAATCGGTTTCGGAGGCGGCTGCATCAATGATACCATCATCCATCTTGCTACAAGCGAAATGGGCTTTGGAGGCTTTGGAGAGAGTGGCATGGGGTCATACCATGGAAAGAGGGGTTTCCTTTGTTTCTCCCATGAAGCCAGCATCGTAGATAAAAAGACTTGGCTGGATCTGCCTATGAGATATCAAAAGTATAAGAAGATATACCACACCCTCATAAGATTCTTCCTTAAATAGGAAAAGCTGATCCCCGGGAAACCGGGGACCCTTTGATCAACTCAATATTTATAGAAGCCTTCTCCTGCTTCTCTTCCTGTCTTACCTTCGCTTATCATCTTCTCAAGCATTGCCTTGATCTTTCCCATGGTGGAATTTGGATCGGCACTCTGAGGGTTGTTCTTTACAACATGGTAGGCTGTTGGTACGCCGATATAATCCAATTCTTCAAATGGTCCTATAGGAGCGCACATTGTAAGCTTCCAGTCCTTGTCGATGGTCTCTGCATCTGCAACCCCATTGGCCAAGAGTCCCATTCCTGCCATTAGGAAAGGAATGAGAAGGGAGTTCATTACATAGCCAGGGACTTCCTTCTTGATCATAATTGGAACCATTCCGATATTCAAAGCAAACTCTTTCAATATTTCAGGATACTTTCCGTCTGTTTTGGATGTAACCATGATCTCCACAGGGTTCTTCACCCAGATTCTATTTGCAAAGTGAAGTGCAAGATACTTTTCAGGTCTACCTGTATAATCCATAAACCAAGAGGGGAGAAGGGATGAGGTGTTGGTTGCAAGTATTGTCTCTTCGTCCAATAGTGGGGCAAGTGTCTTATAGAAATCTATCTTAAGATCCTTGTTTTCAGAGAGGCTTTCAATTACAAGATCCCTACCCTTTACAGCATCCTTCAGGGATGTTTCGATCTTTATGTTTTTATAGGCCTTTTCCACATCATCATAAAGCTTCTGGATAGTATCACTTGAGGCATTCTTGGTATCCTTCAAAATACCCTGGGCATGAGCCTTGTCCGTGCCGATTACGCTTCTCAGTTTTTCAACCTCTTCCTTATATGTTACGTATAAAGCATCAAATCTATCCTGGACTCTTTTCTTTGACTCTTCGCTTCTTGCCCATACAGTGACATCGAACCCTTTGAAGGCAGATTGGAAAGCGATCTGACTACCTAAAACGCCGCCGCCGGCAATAGTGACTCTCTTAATTTCCATATTATTCTCCTTAAAAGTTATTGGCCTTTTCCATATTCTATATTTTACTTAATTTCTTATCTATATATTTTTACCTATTAACTGAAATAATACAATTTTCATCCAAATAAACTATTTATAAAGCCTACTCTTTCTTGGAAGAGTTGCTTGCTTTATTAAGCTTCCAATAATAAAGAAAGGGCTGCCAAAAACCTTAAGTTTTCAACAGCCCGGAAGCTTAGATTTTACTCTGTCATATTAAAGGATACTGACCGGAAATGGATGAGTAATCCACATTTACTGAATCAGTTGATTCAAAGGTGACAGTATATGAACCAGTGTTGTCTTTTACAGAAATACTATTGAACTGGATAGTTGCACTCTTTTGACCATATGGAAGAGTTACCTTAACTATACCTTCATTTTTGTAGCCGACATAGTTCAATGGGTCTGTTCCAAGATAACCTGATAACCCCTCATTCTTTGCATAGATTTTTATATCCGATGTTGTATTGAATGTAATAGGTCCATAGTAGCTGTGGTTTACATTAAGGTCGGAAATCACAATGCTACCAGCAGACTGAGAATTACCCTTAGAAGAAGTAATTGCTACTTTCCCACCATCATAGCTATACTCTTCAGCACTTAAACCTGGCCACCAGTCACCTTTGAAGGAAGAATCAGCTCCTCTGATAGCAGGCTTCAGACTTTCATTGAGAATACTCAGGAGGGTTGCCGGATCATCAAGCCTATTGTAGACATCAAGTTCCATTACTGTGCTTTCACCATAGGTACAAGATACAGTAATAGCCACATGGCCTATGGAGTGGAGTGTGATTACACCCCTGGAGTCTACAGAAGCCACAGAGTCATCACTTGATGAGAACCTAAGATCCTGCATTGTAGCGTTATATGGATATACACAGGCATCGAGAGTATATGTTCCATCGTTTATTTCAATACTGTCGATTGTATTGTAGATATCTACCCTCTCATCCTTTACCGTTACAACTCTGAAGTAGAGGGTGGATGAGTATGCTCTACCATCTGCTGTTTCTCCAATGAGAGTCAAAGTATTTGCATCTCCACCTCTGATTGCCACAGCATCCATAGAAGAAGTAAGGGTGATTGAAGAGCAGGTATCATAGGAGCCTGTCTTAAGTGCTACTCCGTTTACAAGCCATGTATACTTCTCGATTCCTTCAATGGCACTAGGAATATAGAGTGTCTGGGAATCCTTTTCAGTAACAAGAATATCAGAAGCAGAGCCGGTGCCATCGGAGATAGTGAGGGTGAAGTTGTCTATAGTAGGCTGTATGAATGTGATTGTTGGAACCAAAGGAGTGATTGCCACTGATGGTTCTGACGCTTCACTTTCAGGGTTGAAGGATTCTGTAGTCAAAGATGCATTCTCAGCCTTGATTACATAGGAGTAGCTCTTACCTGCTATGATGTTTTCGTCTTCATAACTATTAAGTGCTTCTCTAAGGTTGGCAACTTCAGCCACTGCGGTGCTTTCCATTACGCCATCGACGACTCTATAGACTTTGTAACTCTCAGCCCAGCTGTCATTGACGCTCCAAGAGACTCTGATTTTCTTTCCGCCATCTATATCCACGATATCACAGACAGGAACTTCAGGCTTACGTAGTCTGATGGAGATGGACTTTTCCGTAGTATCGGAGACATTAGGATTATCCACACTGGTAGCTGTAATGGTTGTCTTACCTGGTTTCTTTGCTATCAAAGTGACCTTATTTCCATTGTCATCGTTGGCAACAACGTCAAAGAGCTCATTATTGCTCCAGGCAAGAGCCTTATTTGTGGCGTCAATTGGGTTGACCACAGCTGTCAATGCAAGGGATTCACCATTAGTCATGTATGCGTCGACTATTGTGCTCTCGTCGATTGTTACGCTTTCAACCAATACTTTTGCCTGGAAGGTGTTGGAGACGAAGGTCTTTGTTTCTCTTCCATAAGGGGTTCTTCCTGTTGCATAGACGATATACTTGTGGCCTCTTACCATATCATTTTCAAACTGATAAGACATATTACTTGTAGAAATATCTTTTAGATCCAAAACCTTCTGTTCAACCAGGGTTCTTCCATTTGTAATGTCATATAGTTTGAGTGACATTCTGTCGTAAAGAAGAGATCCATGGTCATCTGAATTTGTCCAGGAAACCAGAAGATTCTTTGTTGGATCTTCTCCATAGGAGAGATTCAATCTAACTTCATTTATTACAGAAGGAATATTGTTGTTTGTAATGACATACAAGTCTCCGTTATCTGGAATGGAAACCTGCTGGGAATATATCTGGATGATATCGGAGCCCAGGGTAAGTAGCAGATACTCTGTTTCCTCCACTGTGTAGTAGACACCGAAGTATCCTATACCCTTTCCTGTTACTGGAATTCCAGACATCTCATAGTGGGCGGTTGTAGTTCCTACAGGAACAACAAGAGTTTCACCCAGCTGGGAATATGAAGGGGCATAGTTATTTGCAGAGTAATCCTCTGCATAGAAGAACTTGATGTTGAGAGGATATTTTCCAACCACTTCCTTTACAACTCCCTCCATATTTGCAGCCTCTGTCCAATCCAAGGTGACAGATATACTTCCTGTAAGTGAGTCTCCTGAAGAAAGGGCATTGAGAGCAATTTCAGTTGTATTTGCTCCATCTATTTCAACAAGAAGATTATTTGTTCCTTCTCCTTTGTAAACCAAGACCTTTGTAGATTCTCCGTTCTTGATATAGGCTTCACCAGATACGGAATAGGTATCTATCCTTACGTTTTCAAAAGATACTACAGCCTCTTCCTCTTCAGACACCTGGACACTCTCGGTATAAATAAGAGATGGATCGGAAAGACTCTTAAGAGTAACCTCATACCAGTTGGCTTTTACCAAGGAATCAGGGAGGATGGTTCTTGATGACAGTGTCGTTGAAGAAATCTTTATCTTCACATCAGCCACATCTTTCTTCGTGACCTCAGGCACCTCTACAGGAGGAACATCTTCCACTACAGGTTCCTCAACTTCCATGGAACAGGAAATAAGGAGCAAGAAGACCATTAAAAGGGTAACAAATAAACTAGTTTTTCTCATTTTATCCTTTTCTCTGACACATAAAAAAAATGCCATAGCTGGTGAATATTTACAAAATTAAAAAAATGTGTCAACAAAAATACCTGTACAATCTTAAGTGTTATAGACAAAAAGAAACACTAATGAGGTGATTTGCATAATAATTGCCCCTTGGTTTTCCAAGAGGCAACATTTCAAAGTATGTGTCAAAGAGCTGCTTTAAACTCTTCAAGTATATTTCCTTTGTTTTCTTCAAGAGCCTTTCTTCCACCCTCACCTTCTGTAAGGAAGAGGTAGTATTTGATTTTAGGTTCCGTTCCGCTTGGTCTCACCACAAGCTTTTCACCGCTTTCGAAGCGAATGATGATCACGTCAGCCTTTGGGAAGCCTGTATTTTCACCCTTAAGGTCTACTAGACTCTCGATTGTTCTGGAAACAAGGACATCTCCCTTTTTCAGACTACGCATGTTCGCCATGATGCTTGCCATCTTGGCCTTACCTTCAGCACCCTCATAATCTCTTGCAAATACGACTTCCGTGGAGTATCCATACTCAGCATAGATTGCATCCAATCTATCCTGGAGGGTGATGCCCTGCTCCTTATAGTGGCACATCATCTCAACAGCAGCCACTGCTGAAGATACGGCATCCTTGTCTCTTACACTTGGAACCGTCAAGAAGCCATAGGACTCTTCACAGCCGAAGAGGAAGTGTCTGCCACAGCCAGGATTGTCATCAATCATCTGAATCTGCTCTGCAATATACTTGAAGCCTGTAAGGACATCCCTGCACTCTCCACCATTTTTCTCAGCAATCTTCTTTACAAGATCTGTAGTCACCAAGGACTTGACCAGCATAGGCTTGTCCTTTGCCTTGCCCTGCTCTTTTTCAGTAACCAGGAGGTAATCTGCCAAGAGGGTTGCAATCTGGTTTCCTGTAAGGAGAATATACTCGTCCTTGGCCTCTGTCTTTGGAATTGCAATACCAAGTCTATCTGCATCAGGGTCTGTACCGAGAACGATATCGGCCTTGATCTCTTTTGCCAGTGCAATGACCTTCTGCATTGCTTCTGCGCTTTCAGGGTTTGGAAGCTTTACTGTAGGGAAGGATCCGTCTGGAGCCTTCTGCTCCTCGACGACGGCGACCTCCATTCCAAGTCTTGAAAGCATAGTCGTAAGAGGAACCAAGCCTGAGCCATGGAGAGGAGTATATGCAACCTTTACAGGGCTCTTCTTTACTAGTTCTGGTCTTCTAAGGGAGGAAATGACCATTTCAAAGTATGATTCGTCCACTTCCTCAGGAACAGAAGAGAGGATTCCACTCTTTCTAGCTTCATCTTCACTCATTGTCTTTACATTTTCATCAGAGACGGCATGTACGCACTCTGTGATTCCGATATCGTGAGGAGGTGTCACCTGTCCTCCGTCAGACCAATAGACTTTATATCCATTGTACTTGGAAGGGTTATGGGATGCAGTTATGACGATTCCTGCTGTAGTTCCAAGCTTTCTTGTGCAATAGGAAAGCATTGGTACTGGATGTAGGGTATCGTACAAATAAGTCCTTACTCCATTGGCAGAGAGTACAAGAGCTGCATAAAGGGCGAATTCCTTGGACCAATGACGGGAGTCGTAGGCAATGGAAACGCTTGGAGAATCGGAATTCCTATTCAGATAATCGGCCAAGCCTTGGGTTACTCTTCCCACCATATATGTATTGATGCGGTTTGTTCCTCCACCGATTACACCTCTCATGCCGGCGGTACCGAAAGCCAGGGCTGTATAGAATCTATCATAAAGATCCTCATAATCATTATTCAGAATGGCATCTTCCACTTCTTTCTTGAAGACTTCACTCTTTTCCCACTTTAGATACTCTTTGGCTTTGGCCAAAACCTCATTCTTCTCTTTTTCTGTTATTTCCATGATTCCCTCCTTATTTCACAATTGTCTCAAATCAGAGTTATCGTGATTTTAACATGAATTGAGTTTTTTTGTGATAATACGGTAGGCAATTTCGAAAGATATGCCTTTATTGTACAATACCAAATATAAATGGTTATAATGGAAAAACTTGAGTTTGTTGCAATTTGTTGCAGCAAGTCCTTGAATTAAATTTTTAAACGTGTATCATATATCTGCAACACAATGCAACAAAATAATAATCAGAGGTAGACTATGAATAATGATTACCATTACATAATCCATAACAACGGTGACGTTTCAAAGAAAGACCAGGCTTTGGCGAAGGAGCTCTTTCCTGTTTCCGTGGCAAGGGAAGCAAGAAAGTTCCATAGACAGATCCCTGGATATAAAATGACTCCCCTTGAGGCACTGCCTAACCTTGCACACATGATCGGTGTAGGAGGAATCTACATTAAGGATGAGGCTCAGAGACTTGAACTCAACTCCTTCAAGGTAATGGGAGGCTCCTTTGCCATCTACCGCTTTATGAAAAAGCTTCTAGGCATGGAAGACCAGGAACTATCCTTTGAATACCTTGTAAGCAAGGAGTGCCATGACAAAGTAGGAGACATCACCTTCTGTTCCGCCACCGACGGCAACCATGGAAGAGGCTTGGCCTGGGCTGCAAAGATGCTTGGCCACAAGTGTCAGATCTATGTCCACTCAGAGACAAGCCAGGCAAGAATCGATGCCATCAAGAAGTACGGAGCAACAGTGACTGTTGTAGACGGAAATTATGACGACGCTGTAAGAAGAGCCGCAAAAGATGCCGAGGAAAACGGCTGGTATGTTGTATCCGACACATCCTGGGATGGCTACACCGAGATTCCTACTTGGATCATGCAGGGATACACATCCATGCTTTTGGAGTGTCAGGAACAGTTTGCAGGCATGGGTATCCAGAAACCTACCCATGTATTCGTCCAGGCAGGTGTAGGAGCCTTGGCAGGTGCTGTCGTAGGTTTCTATACAGCCCTCTTCCCGGAGAATCCTCCTCTCTTTGTCATCGTCGAGCCTGATAAGGCACCTTGTGTCTATGAATCCATAAAAGCTGGCGACGGAAAGTGCCACAGTGTAAAGGGTGACCTTGATACAATTATGGCAGGTCTTGCATGTGGCGATCCTTCCCCTCTTGCATTCAAGATCCTTAACGGCAATGGAGATGTCTTCATGGAGGTTCCAGATTATATTGCAGCAAGAGGCATGAGAATTCTCTCCTGTCCATTGAAGGGAGACCCCTTCATCATCAGCGGAGAAAGCGGAGCAGTGCCACTTGGAGCTTTGTATTCATTGATGACGGAGAATACAGATGAAGAGCTGAAAAATGCCCTTGGCCTCAACGAAGACTCCCTTGTCTTTATGATAAACACAGAAGGAAACACAGACCCCAAGCATTTCAGAAGAATCATCTGGGATGGTCAGGATCCTGTTCCAAGGGAATACAGGACAAGAAGATAAGTTTTTTCATAGGTCCATAGCGTTATGGGCCTTTTTCTATTCTGAGAAAAAGAATTCAAAAACAAGGCGAAAATACTAATTCCTTATTAATAAAGAAATTGGATTTTTCCTTGTTTTTTTTCTAAAAACAAATCAGAAAACTTATTGACAGAAATCATTGTTTCCTTTAGAGTCTTGTGTGTTCGAGATACATTCTCCGGTAGCTCAGTCGGTAGAGCAGGTGGCTGTTAACCACCCTGTCGGGGGTTCAAATCCCTCCCGGGGAGCGAGAATATGCGATGCAGGAATGCATCGCTTTTTTTGTCCCGAAAAGGGGTAAAAAAATAATCCACGCACCCATAAGCACGTGGAATGAATTCAAATTATTGGAAATGCTCTTTGGCTTTCTCCAGATTGCTTCTTATTTCTATATGCTGGGGGCAGGCTTCTTCGCACTTTCCGCACTTGATGCACTTTTCAGGGTTCTTCCTGCCTTTATTGATGACCAGGGCTTTATATCTGTCCTTTGCAATACTCTCGTTTCCATACAAAAGGAGAGTATTCATGGCGGCAAAGGTCCCGCTTATACCTATGTCCATGGGGCATACTTTTGCGCAGTAGTCACACTTGGTGCAAGGAATTGAAGGAAGGGAGCTGAATACCTCTCTGGCTTTTTCAATGGTTTCCATCTGCTTTGCATCAAAACCTTTGAAGTTCCACATTGTCTTTACGTTATCTCCCAACATTTCCAAGGTGTTCATTCCAGAAAGCACAGTCATGACACCATCAAGAGATGAGGCGAAACGGATGGCCCAGGAGGCAGGGGAAGCGTTGGGGTCTGAGGATGAGAAGACTTCCTTCACAAGAGGATGGGGATCAGCAAGAAGGCCTCCCTTTACCGGCTCCATTACGATGATGTCTTTATTGTGCTTTCTCGCCACTTCCCAAGAGCCCTTCGATTGGACCTTCGGATCTTCCCAATCAGCCCAGTTTATCTGGAGTTGCACAAACTCCGCCTCCGGATGCTTTGATAATATATCGTCCAAAACTTCAGGGGAATCATGGAAAGAAAAGCCCAAGTGTCTGATCAAGCCTTCTTCCTTCTTTTTCAGGAAATACTCCCAAAGCCCCCACTCTTCAAAGGTCTTGGCACTATCTTTGTTCAGTGCATGCAAGAGATAAAAGTCAAAATATCCTGCGCCGGTGCGTTCAAGGGATATATCCAACTCCTTCTCTGCGTCTTCCTTTTCTTTGCAACCGCTCCAAATGGCACACTTGGATGCAAGATAGTAGGATTTTCTTGGATAACGGTTTACCAAGGCTTCTTTTATGGCCTCTTCACTTCCAGGATAAGCAAAAGCTGTGTCGAAGTAATTGAAGCGGGAAATCATGAAGGCATCTACAAGCTTCTTGGTCTCCTCAATGTCGATTCCATCCCCTTTTCTTGGGAGTCTCATCATTCCAAAGCCGAGTTTTCCTACGTTTTTATCCAAATCATATTCCTCCGTCATTAAGGTATTTTATTTATTCATAACCATTTTTCGAATTAAAGGAAAGGCAATTGAAGGAATTTTGATGTAATCCAACGCTTTTTCGCTTCTTGATATTATTTGTTTTTCAGCTAATATAGACATTTGAGGTAAACGGAATGAAAAAGGGAGACATGGATATGACAAAAGGGGCCATTCTGCCCCAAATACTCATTTTCGCCCTTCCCTTGATCCTTGGTCAGCTTTTCCAACAGCTATATAACACCTTCGACACTTGGTGCGTTGGAAACTTTGTAGGGAAAAACTCCTTCTCTGCTGTAGGTACAGTAGGTTCCATTACAAACATGCTTATCGGATTTGCAGGTGGCTTCTCTACAGGAGCAGGTGTAGTCATCAGCCAATACTATGGAGCAGGCGACAAGGAGAAGGTGAGAAAGAGTGTCCATACATCCATTCTTTTTATGGCTGTGCTTTCAGTAGCCCTATCCATCCTGGGTGTAGCCTTGACTCCCTTCCTTATAAGAATAATAAAGGCTCCACCTGAAGTGGCGGCTGAGGAATATATATATCTGACGATCTATTTTTCAGGAATAACCGGGCTTCTGTTATACAATATGGGATCCGCCATCTTCAGGGCTGTAGGCAACTCCAGACTTCCATTCATCTTTCTTATTGTATCATCATTAATGAACATAACTCTGGATCTGGTGTTTGTCATCGCTTTGAAAATGGGTACCGGCGGTGTGGCATACGCAACCATCATCAGCCAGGGAGCAAGTGCAATACTGGTATTCATAGCCCTCAAAAAGACAAAGTCCCAGGTTTCCTTCAGGTTCAGGGAACTCAGAATAGATTGGAAGATCCTGTCCAGAATAATCTTCATAGGCCTTCCTTCCGCCATACAAATGGCAGTGACATCATTCTCCAATGTATTTGTCCAATCCTATATAAATCAGTTCGGTGCAGACGTAATGGGAGGATGGACTGCATACAACAAAGTGGACCAGCTCTTATTCCTTCCTATGCAGTGCATGGGATTGGCAGGTATGACCTTTGTGGCCCAGAACTATGGGGCGGATAATATAAAGAGGGCCAAAAGGGGTGCGGACATAACCCTTGTATCTGCCGTCACCACAACCCTTGTCCTGGTAATTCCAATCATTGTCCTTGCACCACAAGTCGTAAGGTTCTTCATAAACGGAGAAGAAGTCATAGAATACGGCACACTGTTTTTGAGGCTCCTTTCCCCTTTCTATGTACTCTGTTGTTTCAACCAGGTATATTCAAATGCCCTTAGAGGAATAGGAAGAAGCAAGACCCCTATGTACGTGCTTCTCTTTTCATTTGTGCTTGCTAGGCAGATCTATCTCTTTATAGTCTCCAACTATATCTCAAACACAATCATCCCCATTGCCATGGGATACCCCTTCGGTTGGATTCTATGCTCTTCC
The DNA here is from genome assembly GCA_022785155.1 of Spirochaetales bacterium. Taxonomy (GTDB): domain Bacteria; phylum Spirochaetota; class Spirochaetia; order Sphaerochaetales; family Sphaerochaetaceae; genus Ornithospirochaeta. The sequence continues at coordinate 1,720 of JALFRH010000227.1, read as the reverse complement.
ATCATTACAGTCTCTTACCTTGTTTCTTTCAAGAAAGAAGAGAAGAAACTATGTAAGGACAACGGGGATGGCCTCTGAGAGGGTAAGAGAAGACGGTGTAACCACCGAGTCATAGGAAAGGATGACGACGCCCTTGTCTTTTGCGTCCCTCAAAGCCTCTCCGAATTCAGGATGCGTATCCCAATTGGGAATGAAGTACTTGGCACCTTTCATCTGCACAAGAATCAGGATATATGCACCATACCCCTCCTCCTTTGCTTTGATCAGCTCTCTAATATGCTTCACTCCCCTTTCTGTAGGAGCATCGGGAAACATCACCACCCCGTCTTTTTCAAGGGTGCAGCCTTTGACTTCAAGAAATGAAACTCTTCCGTCCTCTTCTGTTATGGAGAAGTCGAACCTGCTCTCTCCAAAACATACTTCCCTTTTTATGGCGGCCTTCTTTCCAAACAGCTCCCCTTTCTCCAGCCACTCCTCAACCACCCTGTTGGGAGCCTGGGAATCCATGTTTATCAGGAGAATCCTGTCTCCTTCCTTCTTTTCTGTGGCAATAAGATCGAAGCGGGTAGAGCGGTTTGGATTATCCGACTCCTCCAGATACACTTTGCACCCAGGAACAAGCAATTCTTTGCATCGCCCTGTATTCTTGACGTGGCATTTCTCTTCTTTATCTCCAATCTTCACAAATGCTATGAATCTATTGGGCCGCGAAAGGAAAGTACCTTCGACTATGTTCCCTCGGTACTTCATTTCTTTTCACCTTCCAGGGTTTTCTTGAAGACGAAGGATAGAATTACCGCCAAAAGCGGGAAGAAGGAATATGACAGGAAGAGCATCGGATAACCATAACTATCGATGATGAAGCCTCCGAACAAGGCTCCCAGCATTTCAGGCAGATTGGTTGCAAGAGACCAATACAGTGTCATTCCCAAATCGTAATGGTTCTTATCTACATTTTCAGCCGTATAGCTGGTGGCTGAAAGGTGAAGTGCTCCGAATGTCAGGCCATGAAGAGTCTGTGCGATGATAAATGACACCAAGCCTGGAATCAAATACAAGAGAAGCCTCACTGTAAGGGCTATTGCAGATATAATGAGAATGCTTGTACTGGATATTTTACCTTTTTTATTCAGTCTACCGAATACAATCATACAGCAGAACTCAAATATTGCCCCTAGAGCCACAAACAATACAAAACTGTCTCCAAGCCCTAGATTCTCTGTCATATATGCAGATAGGAGTTTCTCCACTACAGACTGTCCCACTCTGGTCAGAGCCACGATACCCATGAAGATGTAGAATCTCTTTGGGAACCAAGAAAAGGAGAATAGTCTATCGTTGGTGGTCTTTGTGTCCACTCTCCTCTCTTCCTTCAAGAACATGCTTCCTATGACAAGAAGGGGAACGAAGAGCATCATACAACTGAGTATGGAAGAGTTGTCATTCTCATGAGGGAATCCTGTAACACCGAAAAGAATCAAAGCCACTACATATGATAGTGTCCCCATCGCCCTTATGACCCCGTACTTCGAGCTGTCACCTGAAAGCTTTCTGTTGATGAATCCGTCTGCCAGAGGATTGAGACACCAAAAGAATCCATTCAACAAAAAAGCTGAGAGTATTACCAAAGGAATACTATTTGAAAGGAAAAAAGGAAAGGCAAGTACTATGGATGCGGCTCCACATAGTATGATCATAGGTTTTGTCTTCCCTCTTTTAT
>JALFRH010000218.1 GCA_022785155.1 Spirochaetales bacterium | reverse complement strand
GTCAGGAAGGGGGCTGCACAAGCCAATTCTGTAGGTTCGATGGCCTTCAGAACATCTCCACGGGCCTCGTTGAGGGTCTTTCCCAGCTCCTTGGCACATAGATATGTAAGCTCTTCTTCATGGGCTACAAGGATATTTCTCCACTTGAAGAGCATCTGTGTCCTCTTTGAAAGAGATTCCATTGACCAAGAAGGAAAAGCTGCGGCAGCGGAATCGATGGCCTCCAAAACTTCTTCCTGAGTACAGTTTGGAACCTGTGCAATGACTTCTCCTGTGGAGGAGTCCGTCACATCCATCCACTTTGTGGTCTTTGATTCCCTCCATTCTCCATAAACACAATACTTCTTTTTTTCTACAGAGTTCATATACTTCCTTTCTTTTCAAAAAACGATATTAAAATTTCATTTTTAAGAATTTGTTTTTAATGTACGGGATTTTATAACATATTGTCAAAAGAAAGAAAGGGGAATAACGAAAAAGTTATTCCTAGAACATTACTGCAAAGAAATAATGAACAAATATATGGGATGAGTATTGTAGTTGGAACTTATTTTATCTCGTACCCCAGTTTTCTGGATATTTCTACGGAAATCTTCTTAAGGTATGGAACGAAGACATTCTCTATCTTGTCCATATCCATGTCTTCTATCCTTGCAAAGGCCGATATGGCCGCCACAGTCTTTCCTGAGTAGTCCAGGATAGGGACTGAGACGCATCTGTGTCCTTCTTCGCACTCTTCGTCATCAATGGCGAATCCCTTTTTCCTTACGTTTTCCAGTTCTACGAAAAAGGCTTCTTCGTCTGTTATTGTCTTGGGTGTCATTGCAACCATACCTGATATTTCAAGTATATCCTTCACCTTTTGTCTAGGAAGGACGCTTAAGAGCACCTTACCCGAACCGGAGGTGTGGATAGGGGCGTTCTTTCCTATTCTGATGGTGGATTCGCCGATGGTTTCAGGACTGTCTATAAAGGATAGATAGACTGTCCTATATCCTTCCATGACTACAAGGCATGCACTTAATAATAGGGTATCCACGATTCTATGGAGATAGGGGCTTGCAATGTTTCTCAGGACTGTAGGGGTTCTGATGGCATCGGATACCTTACATACTTTCCAAGTAAGGGCATAGTTGCCGCTCTCTTCATCTGTGTATGCATATCCCTCTGAAATAAGGGCCTGGACATATCTATAGACTGTGGATTGGGGAAGGTTAAGTTCTTTCGATAGATCAATGAGCCTTGTAGGGACCTTTTTGGTGGACATGACTTCCAGAACCCTAAACAGTCTGGCAAGCCTCATTGAGCTGTAATCATTGCTTTTCTTCTCTTCTTTTTCTTCCACAGTCTTCCTCCATAAGCAAGGGATTATTGTTCGGTTTGATGGAATATACTTTATGGATTTTAAAACGAAAGTGGAAAAATGGGAAACAATGAATGAATAAACTTGATTTTTTGTATTTTTATGCAAAACCTATTGAATAATCTAGGATAAAACTGTATAAATACAAAAAATCAAATAGATTATGGAGAAGAAAATGAAAAAGCTTGTCGTTTTTGCACTTATAGCACTCTTGTCTCTTGCAATGGTTTTTGCTGCAGGATCAAGCGAAAAGAGTGAAATGAATAAACTTGATAAGATTAAGGCTGCAGGAAAGCTCATAGTTGGTACTGAAGCCCAGTATGCCCCTTATGAATTTAAGGATGCCAATGCAAACTTCGTCGGCTGCGACATCTGGCTTGCTCAGCAGATTGCAGATTCCATCGGAGTAAAGCTTGAGATCGTCGATATGTCTTTCGACGGCATCATCCCAGCCGTAACTTCCGGTCAGGTAGATATCGGTATCGCAGCTTTCACAGCGACCCCTGAAAGAGCTGAGGTCATCGACTTCTCTTCTTCTTACGAAACATCGACCCAGTATCTTATCGTAAAGGCAGGAAACGAGAATGTCTACACGACAAAGGCTTCCCTCAAGGGACAGAAGATCGGCGCACAGAAGGGAACAAACCAGTCACAGATTGTAAAGAACGGTTTCCCTGAAAGTGAGCTTTTCGAGCTTGCCAAGTATCCAGCTCTTGCCCTTGAAGTCCAGAACGGAAATATTGCAGGTCTTGTAGCAGACCAGGCTGCAGGCGAATCCATAATCGAATCCAGCGAAGGAAAGCTTGTAAAGGCCAACTTCACCTTCGATCCGGAAGATGGTGCAGTAGGAACAAAGAACGCTGTCATCCAGAAGGGCAACCCGGAGCTTGTGGCGGCTGTCAATGAAGTCATCGACAGAGTCGTAGCAGATGGCTCATTCCTCGAAGAATTCAACAAGGCTGTAGAACTTGCAGCAACATTAGGTCTCTAATATGGGATTCTTGGAAGTAGTAGTCATCCTTGTGGAGAAATATCATAAGTTCTTTCTCGAAGGATGTAAGAATACCTTGATTCTTGCCCTCTTCAGCGTCCTCATAGGTACGCTGGGGGGTACTCTGTTGTCTCTATGCAGAATGAGCAAGTTCAAGCCTCTGAAGTATATAGCCGTAGCCATCGTGGAGTTTGTGAGAGGAACTCCGCTTATGGTACAGCTTATGTTCATTTTCTATGGTCTGCCTATGATAGGCGTAACCTTCCCTGATATTTCCTTTATTCCCAACTTCTCTAGATTTATGGCAGGTGTGGTGGCCATGAGCCTCAACTCCTCGGCTTATGTTTCGGAAATAATCAGATCAGGAATACAGGCTGTAGATCCAGGGCAGATGGAGGCTGCAAGATCCATTGGTTTTACCTATGGCGAGTCCATGAGAAAGGTCATTCTTCCTCAGGCTGTGAAGAATATTCTTCCCGCCTTGGGCAATGAGTTTGTAACTGTAATCAAGGAATCCTCTATTGTATCTGTCATAGGTATTGCAGACCTTATGTTCAGGACCAACGATGTCATTGCCGTCACTTACCGATCTCTCCAGGCATTGTTGATTGCAGCCCTGTTGTATTTTGTAATGACATTTATCACCGGCAGACTTGTTTCTCTGGCGGAAAGGAAGATGAAGAATGGCAGATAACGATGTATTATTGCAGGTCAACCATCTTTCCAAGAGTTTTGGGAAGTTATCCGTTCTTTCAGATATCTCTACATCCTTCAAAAAGAATGAAGTTGTTTCCATAATCGGTCCTTCAGGAGGTGGAAAGAGCACCTTCCTCAGGTGTCTCAATCTTCTTGAGACTCCGACAGCGGGGGAGATTTTGTTCGATGGCGTCAATCTCTGTTCCCCAAAGGTGAACCTGAATGTCCAGAGACAGAGAATAGGAATGGTTTTCCAGTCCTTCAATCTCTTCAACAATATGAACATTATGCGTAATCTTACGGAGGCTCCTGTATCCATAAAGAAGATGCCTAAAGAGGAGGCTGAGGAAAAGGCCGTTGCTCTTTTGAAGAGAGTAGGTCTGGAAGATAAGGTTTCCGCCTATCCTTCCCAGCTCAGTGGCGGACAGAAACAGAGAATCGCAATTGTAAGGTCATTGATGATGGAGCCGGAATTGATGCTCTTCGATGAGCCCACTTCCGCCTTGGATCCTGAAATGATCGGAGAAGTATTGGATGTAATGAAGGACCTTGCCCAGTCTGGCATGACAATGATTGTGGTCACCCACGAGATGAGGTTTGCCAGAAACGTCAGTGGTAGGACCATCTTCCTTGCAGGTGGCAGGATAGAAGAAGACAAGCCTTCCCATGAGCTTTTTGATAACCCGGAGAGTCCAAGGTTGGTTTCCTTCCTGGAGAAGGTTCTCTGATTAATTGATAGAGGTTGAAATGCCGGAATTAAGTAAGCGTGTAGGTACATTTACAGATTCAGTAATAAGAAGGATGACGAGAATCAGCGATTCCACTCCCGGTTCTATCAATCTTTCCCAGGGTTTTCCTGATTTCGATCCTCCGAAGGAGATTCTGGAAGCTTTGAAGAAGAATGCAGAGGGAGGCCCTCAGCATCAGTATTCCATTACTTTCGGTGCAGAAAACATCAGAAAGTGTGTTGCAGAAAAGTATTCTCCACTCTTTGGCAGGGAAATAGATCCGGATAAGGAAGTGGTGATAACCTGTGGTTCCACAGAAGCCATGATGGCCAGTATGATGACAGTCTGTAATCCAGGAGACAATGTCATCGTCTTCTCTCCATTCTATGAAAACTATGGAGCCGATGCCATTCTAAGCGGGGCGAACCCCATATATGTGGACTTGGTTCCTCCTGCTTTTTCCTTTGACAAAGAAAAGTTGGAGGAAGCCTTCAAAAACAACGTAAAGGCGATCATCGTATGTAATCCATCCAATCCTTGTGGAAAGGTTTTCACAAAAAAAGAGTTGGAGTTCATTGTAGGCTTGGCCGTGAAGTATGATGCCTTTGTAATAACAGATGAAGTATATGAGCACATTATATTCGCTCCCCATGAGCATACATACTGCGCATCTCTTCCTTCCGCTTGGGGAAGGGTGATAACCTGCAATTCCCTTTCAAAGACTTTTTCCATTACAGGATGGAGAATAGGGTTTGCCATTGCTCCTGAAAATGTGGCGGAGGGAATAAAGAAGGTGCACGATTTCCTGACGGTAGGTGCAGCAGCTCCTCTTCAGGAAGCGGTATGTGCCGGTTTCAAGCTTGGTGAGCCATACTATAAGAGCCTTCAGGCTTTATATACAAAGAAAAAGGCCGTTTTCCTTGAAGGTTTGGATAAGGCAGGGCTGAAACATAATGACCCTGAGGGTGCATATTTTGTTTTGGTGGATATCTCACCATTTTTGGAGAAACCTATGTTCAAGGGATGGAGCGACCTTGATTTCTGCTCTTGGATGATAAAGACAGTGGGAGTTGCCGCTGTTCCCGGCTCCTCCTTCTTCAAAGATGGAACCAACAACTATATCCGTCTGCATTTTGCCAGAAGCGAAGAGTCATTAAGGGAAGCGACCAATAGGCTCATGGGACTGAATAAGTATCTCTAAGTTGAAATCCTTCGGTTGGAAAATCGAAGGATTTATAAACTAAGGAGGAGCGCGTCCTATATAAAAGCTATTTTTCTTGTTGGCTATTCCACTCGTCTATACACAATTCCATCAAGTAGTTTTCTTCGACGGAAATAGTCAGATCCTTTCTCCAGATCATATGGAATGTTCTGTTTATGACAAAAGTGGTTGGAATGGATATGAGTTTTACTTTCATTCTTGATTCCCTTGTGAATGTTTCGGAAAGGACGGCAACTCCAAATCCTTGCTCAGCAAAAGAGAGGGCGTTGTCACAGGAGAGACAGGTCCAGATGGGGCTTAGCTCAACGTTTTCTTCTGCTGCCAGCTTGTCGAGGCTGCTTCTTATTCCCGTCCCTTTGGATGTAAGGATCAAATCTTCTTTTGCCAAGGACTTCAAGGTCAAAGGAGTTTCCTTGTTCTTAAGGACATAGTCTTTGCTGCAGACGCAAAGGACATGGTCGGTGCCGATGGTTTCATGGGAAATGCTGAGGGGGAAACCGTTTTTCATCTGGACAATGCCGAAACTGCACTTGCCGGATTCAATCAAAGAGGAGACTTCATCCTGTTTGGCTTCAATGATTATCAGCCTGCAGTAAGGAAACTGTTTCTTGAAGGCCTTTCTTACTGATGGCATTGTCGGATTGTTGAATGCCTTGTCATATAATTGATTCTTTGATTCAATTAGCCATAAATCAAGTTTTCCTTTAGTACTATCTTTGTGGGCACATAGTGATTGATTTTCTCGGGCTGGTTTCCATACAAGAGGTCGGAGTATATTCCTTTTATTGCATTGTATCCTTGGAGGCGTGGAGATTGTTCTATTGATGCAATAATCTTATTTTGCATTAACCCCTCTTTTGAAATGGTGGAGAGGTCAAATATGATAAGTTTTACTTTTCCATATATTCCCTCATCTTTCAAAGCAGTTATCATACCCTTTGAAGATACAGCGCCAGGTGCAACTATTATGGATACTTCTGGATGTTCCGCAATTGCTTTCCGTGTGATTTTGTAAGTCTCTATATCATCGTCCGGCAATTCATATACTCCAGAAATGAAACTATCTCCGTAGTCTTTTAGTCCTTCCTTAATCCCTTCTATTCTGTCTTTGTGGCCACGCATGGAGAAAGATGCAGAAAAGATAAGGAGTCTATCTGAAGTAGAAGCAGTTATTCTAATCAATCCGCTTGTGATGGCCCCCATAGCTTTATAGTTGCAACCATAATAAGCGCAATAATTGACATCATCCAAATGGTTGCTTAATAGGTATACTCTAATGCCTGATGAAGCTATTTGATTAAGTTTGTCTTTAATACGTTGATCCTGAATTGGGTTTACTGCTATTGCATTTACTTTTTCCTTCAAAGCTTTTTCCAAAAGCCCAATCTGGTAGTCGGCGCTAAAGTGGCTTCCCTCCATTATTTCTACAGTAACACCATTATCTTTTATTTCGTTTTCAGCTTCTTCTACGCCTTCAATTATCTCTCTTTGGAAGGTGTTTATTTGGGTATGTAAAATAACAGCTATTTTGTATTTTTTATTTATGGCGGCAAGACCTTTAGCTACTGCATTCGGTTTATAATTCAGTTGAGTTGCAATATCTAGGATTTTCTTTTTTACTTCAGGGTTTACTCTACCTCTATTGTATAGAGCTCTGTCGACAGTTCCAGGAGAGACTCCCGCCATTTCTGCAATCATTTTTATTGTTGTAGCCATTTTAGTCCCTCCTTGATAATTGTTATTATACCATGATTGAATCAGAATAAAAATAACGATTTATGTGTACGTACACGTATAAATAATACTCTCTGCACAATGGAAAAATCAAATATTATTTTAGGTTGTGCTTGTATGAAACTAAATTCTAGGAATTAAAATATTCAAATATAATAAATTATTGGAAAAAGTGAGAAGCGAAAAACTTTTCCTTGACAACAGTAAAATATCCTTTGACAATTTATATATGCAAAAGCGTGGACGCACACGCAAAAAAGGAGAATAAAATGAAAAAGACTATTATTATTGCAGCTATTGTTCTTTTAGCTGTCTCATTCGTCTTTGCAAATGGATCTCAAGAAGATTCTGGAAAGGCCCCTGTCCTTCGTGTAGCAACAATGCCTCTTACCGCAGGTGTTCCTGTACAGTACGCTGCAGATCATGGGTTTTTTGAAGAAGAAGGGTTGAATGTTCAGATTGATTACTATGCAACAGGTGCTCCAATTAATGAAGCAATTGCTGCAAAAGAAGCAGATATAGCTTGTTCTGGATTTGCTTCAGTGTATTCTTTGGCTAATGCAGATTGTATTTGGCTTGCGGACATCAATACAACTGGTGGTATGGGTATTTATGCTCGTCCAGATAGTGTTTATGCCAATGCCCCCGAGACAAATGGAGTCAAGGGAAGTAAGGAAATTGTAAAGGGTGCAAAAATACTCGAACCGTTAGGTACCGTAGCTCAGTATATGACAGAAGGTTACGCAGAATTATTTGGACTTACAAATACTGAAATCACACAGGTCAACATGGAATGGGCACCTGCTTATCAGGCTTTTATCACAGGTCAGGGAGATCTTACAGCAGCTAACCCTCCATATTCATATAAACTTGATTCTGAAGGCTATGTGAGGGTAGGTTCCTTTGAAGATATTTGTGGTGTCCAGATGGTTGATGGATGCTTTGGAAGAAGAAGTGTCGTAGAGAGCAGAACTGAAGAAGTTACAAAGTTTGTAAAATGCCTTGTCAAAGCAATGGATGCTCTTCAGAATGAGGAAGTCAGATATGAGTATATGAAAGAGTTCTATGCCCTCAATGGTTCAACATTCTCAGACTATGACGTAAGAATGGAGATTAAGGATAGAGCTTTTGTCGGAACAGACTATATGTCTAAACCAGAATACAAAATTGGTGAAGCTTGGGTTGCAATAACAGATTTCTTGGTAAGAGCCGAGAAGATCACCGAAAAGAATGCGCCAAATGTAGCTGCTTCTATCAATAATGAGATTATATCAAAAGCAACAGGATTAAATATCAGTAAGTAAAATCACCTCTGACCAAGGGAGGGCAAAAGCTCTCCCTTTTGAAAAGGAAAACTATGAATAGGAAAAACAATAGATGGTGGCTGGGAATAGTATCAATTGTATTATTTATTCTCGTTTGGTATTTCTGTTGCGACATATTGAAATTAACAGATGATACTACACTTCCAGGACCGGTCACTGTTCTGCAATCATATTTTAAAAAACTACATACTACAGCACCTGATGGCGCAACTCTTATGGAGCATATTGGTGCATCCTTGCA
>JALFRH010000196.1 GCA_022785155.1 Spirochaetales bacterium | reverse complement strand
CTTTTGTGGTTTTGTTTTCCGAGAGGCTGTCAAGGTCACACTGAAACTCCCTTGCCTTTCCCTGGGGAAAACAGAAACAGATAGGTCGTTCAGGATGGCTCTGGTTATGGAGATAAGCAACATCCAACAGATAGGAAGTATCTTCCTCTATCTTCTTTATCTCTTCTTTTATTGCAGTAAGCCTTCCTGATCCATCATCTCCCGATACAAAGATATTGTATCCAGGTCTGGACATGGATAATCCAAGTCTTAAAAGGCCCAAAGCCTTTTCCTGCCCGATTATACAGTAGGAAGGGGAAACGGAGGAAAACTCCAGATCATCGTAGTTAAGTTCTATTTCTTTCTTTTCGATTTCAAGTGACACGGAGAAATGATAGTCATAAGAGGAGATGATGTCAAAGAAAGAGGAGAAATGGAGAAGAGATTCGATGTTTGTTTGCATTACACCTTGGTTTTCTCCCTTAATCTATTCCTGTATCTCTCCAAAAAGGTAAAGATTTAATATCCATTGGGTTGATTTTGTGCAAAAAAAATCCTGCAGCCCTAAGGTTGCAGGAATGGTAAGCCGACAGATCAGGCTACAAGATAGTTGACAAAGACACCCGTAATAAGAACGGAAGTGATTGTAAGACAAACAAAACCTGCTACAAGCATCTTCGGCAGTATGTTGTCAGTGATCATCTGGACTTCGTCATCTGTCTTTCCGATTGTCTTTGCAACCTCAGTTGAAACAACAAAAGTTCCAGGGAAGCCGAAAAGACAGGAGCATGTGATGCCGCAAGCCATCTGCCAGGAGAAGTGGAAGATCTTTCCGACTATGACGGCAATGACAAACATGGAAAGAAGTCCGATTACAAAAGCTCCAAGTACTACAGGAAGAAGTGAGAGCACATCCTGTGGTGTAACTGCTGTAAGGAATACCAAGATGGATACCATACAGATGATGAGGCCGATGCCATAAGTGTTTGCCTTCTTCATGATGTCATGCTCGATGAATCCGATTTCGTGGGCTATGACACCGAGAATGAGGCAGAGTACATATCTATGTACCTGACCATTTGTAAGAGCGGCAAGCTTAAAGGACAAGAGGGAGACGAGGCAAACCTTTGCGAGGAGAATAAATGGTGTCTGATACTTCTCAGGAAGGGCAGGAATAAGTCTCTTTTTCTTCTTGCCTGCATCGTTTGAAGCGTTATCATCAGCTGTAGATTTCTCCCATTTGATGGAGCCGTCTTTATATCCTTTCACAAGTCTATTTGCTTCTCCCCTGAGGAAGGCGGAAGCCAAAGGATATCCGATGATGCCCTGGACTGCAACGATTATGGTCGCAAGTACACCTACGAGCTTAAGGTTGTCAGGAGAACCAAGGGCTCTGATGGCGTCATTTACCACCACTGCAGATACCCATCCGCCTGTAATAGGACCGACAAGGGCCACTGCATAGTTGTTGCCAAGAATTGGTCTTGCAACGAAGAACATGAGGATACCGCCTACGATGACGATAGCCAGTCCGAGTACAACTGTCTTCCATTGGGCTACGAACTGCTTGAAATCAAGAAGTGTACCCATGTTGACGATGAAAATACCCGTCATCATGTTTGAGATTGCCATTAGTCCTGCATCTGTAAAGAGAGATGTAGGAACCAGTCCTGTCCAGAAGAGGATCAGGAATGAGACAGAGGCAAAAAGAAGTACTGGGACGATTGCATGTGTCTTGTCGGAGATGTAGTCTCCGATTGCGAATATTACACATACAATAGTAAGTGCCAACATTCCATCCATAGTGTTTTCTCCTATATTTAAGCTCTTCAGCTTTTTTGTTTCTTCAAGGCTTCCATGACCCTTACCGGAGTCATCGGGATCTCATTTAGTGTTATTCCCACTGCATTCTTCACAGCATTCCTGATGGCGGGCGCCATTCCCACAATAGGAGGTTCTCCTACACCTTTGGCTCCAAAAGGACCAAGGTTGTTTGGGTGCTCAACTATGATTGTCCTCAGAGTAGGGAGATCCTTTGTGGTAGGAATGAGGAAGTCGTGGAAAGTATGGTTCTTCATCATTCCATTCTTCATGAAATGCTCTTCCATGATGGACCAGCCTATGGCCATTCCCATGCCCCCTTCCATCTGTCCTTCCACAGTATCAGGGTTGATTGCTTTTCCGATATCGCAGGCAAGGAGAGCATCCTCCACTGTAATCTCTCCTGTAAGGGTGTTTACAGCAACCTCCACACCTTGGCAGCCAAAGGCATAAGCGTGCATTTTGTCTCCTTGGGAGAACTTATCCTGGTAAACCATCGGTGGATACCAGGTTCCGATGGTTCCAAGTGGAACTTGGGATGCAAAGGCCTTCTTTATTACAGAAGACAAGGATACCGCCTTATTTCTGTTTCCCTTCTGGAATACCATATTGTCCTGGAACTCAAGGTTATCTTCCCCGGTACCTACCATAGGGGCTGCAACTTTCTTGAATCTTTCCTTCAGTTTGTTACAGCCGTCTACAATGGCGTTGCCTGTAAGGGTTGTGGTTCTGGACGCTACTGTGGCGCCGGCTTCAAGGGAAGTGGCTGAGTCGGCGTAATCAAGGAAGACTTTGTCTGGAGTTACACCCAATGTGTCTGCTGCAATCTGCTTCATGGCAATGATGAAACCTTGGCCAAGTTCCGATGCAGATACTCCGATATTTACAGAACCGTCAGGCTGGACCTGTACCATTACATGGGCACCGTCTGTAATGCTTCCCGTTCCGGTTCCATACATAAAGCAGGCGATTCCTCTTCCTCTCTTGATATATGGATCTGAATTATCCAGAGGAGCATTGAACTTCTCGTCTTTTGTGACTCTGTCGATACACTCTTCCAACCCCAGTCCTCTCTCTTTTAGCATAGGCTGGTTCCATATTGTGGTATCTCCATCCCTCAGCATATTTTTTCTTCTCAGTTCCACCGGGTCCATGGATAGACGCTGTGCCAGCTCATCCATCTGACACTCCATGGCGAAGTGGGCCTGAGGAGAGCCCAGCCCTCTGAAGGCACAACCATAAGGATGGTCTGTAAAGACAGAAACAGAGTGGCAGTAGGCATTGGCGATTGCATATGGGCCGCCGGCGTATTGGACGATTCTGGAAGGAATGGCATCTATGGATTTATAAGCTCCCTTATCTACGAAAGCCTCCACCTTTATGCCAGTCACAGTTCCATCCTTCTTTGCCGCAAGGATGTGATGGATATGTGAAGGGTGTCTCTTTCCAGTGTTTTTGAAGACTTCATCCCTTGTAAACTCATAATATACCGGTCTCTGAGTCTTTATTGCCAAAACTCCTGCAATGACAGAGACATCGAAGGTGGAGTCTTCTTTTCCTCCAAAGCCTCCGCCTACGACCTGGCTTATTACACGTATTTTGCTTTGAGGCATGGCAAAGGCATCACTCATGGCGCGCTTTGCAAGCTGTACAGCATGCTGAGGGCTATATATTGTGATTCCTCCCTGCATAGGATCAACCTCTGCAATGGCTGCATCAGGCTCCATGTA
>JALFRH010000190.1 GCA_022785155.1 Spirochaetales bacterium | reverse complement strand
ACCTATATTGGCCTTTGTTCCTGAAAAGGGGCGGATTGTGGCTTTTTTGTTCCATAAAAATAAGAAGCACAGGTTCCGGGGTATATGAAACAGCTTTCGACATCGCTTGGTTCCTAGGCTCCTGGCTTTTGGGTGTTCTTTTTGATATTAGCCTTGGTTTCCTTCTCCTCCCAAGTCTTGGGGATCATCTTCCATTTTTTGACGCTGGGAATGGAAAAGAAGACGCATTGATCACTTTTTTGTTTGTATCCCTCTTTTCTTATATGTGATAATCAGAAATGGAGTACATATGAACAAAGAGTGGTGGAAAGAAGCTATAGTGTATCAAATATATCCCCGTTCCTTCTCTGACAGCAACGGAGACGGCATAGGGGATATTCCGGGAATCATATCAAAGTTGGATTATATTTCTTCCTTGGGAGTGAATGTAATATGGCTTAGTCCTGTATATGCCTCTCCCAATGAAGACAATGGATATGATATCAGCGACTATTATTCCATTCATCCTGACTTCGGTACCATGGCCGACTTCGACTCGCTTGTTGCCGAAGCTGACAAGCGGGGCATAAAGATCATTATGGATCTTGTAATAAACCACACTTCTTCGGAGCATGAATGGTTCCAGAAGAGCAGGAGAGGAATCGAGCCATATAAAGACTATTACTATTGGTCCGATTCCTGGCCAGGAACTCCCAACAACTGGACAGGCTTCTTCGGAGGAGGTACCTGGGAGTATGATGAAGAGAGAAAGGCCAGCTATCTCCATCTATTTGCTCCTCATCAACCTGACCTGAACTATCATAATCCATTGGTTTGGGAGGATATCGGGAAGATATTGAAGTTCTGGTTGGAAAAGGGAGTCAAAGGCTTCAGGTGTGATGTAATAAACATCCTCTATAAAGATTCATTGGAAAACGGAAAGAAGAAGCCCATACTCACAGGAAGCGAGCACTACCTTACTCTTGATGGAACCCATGAGATATTGAAAAAGATAAATCAGATCCTTTCCCCTTATGATGCCTTTACTGTGGGGGAGACTGTATTTGTGGATATAGAAGATGCCAAACTCCTTACATATCCGGAGAGAAAGGAATTGAACATGGTCTTTTCCTTCCAGCACATGGAAGTGGACCAGATAATGGTGAAATGGTTTAAGAGGAAGTTTTCCTGGAAGAGATTTGTCTCCGTTATGGATAAGTGGCAGAGGGGACTTGCCTGGAACACAGTATATCTTGAGAACCATGACCAACCTAGAAGTGTTTCTCGCTTCGGCTCCAGAGAGTATCATGGAGAGTCTGCAAAACTCCTGGGGACTCTTCTTCTGACACTTAAGGGCACACCCTTTATATTCCAAGGGGAGGAAATAGGCATGACCAACTTCGATTTTACTTCCATGGATGAAATCCAGGACGTGGAGTCAAAGAATATATATGCCATTCTGTCGAAACTGAATATTCCAAAAGGCACAAAGTGGAATATGATCAAGAAGACTTTCCGTGATAACGCCAGGACACCGATGCAGTGGAATGGAAGGGATGGGGCTGGGTTTACGACAGGCATTCCTTGGCTTGGGATAAACGGAAACAAATACGAGATAAACGTGGAAAAGGAAGAGGGGGATAAAGATTCCATTCTTTCTTACTACAGAGCCCTGATTTCCTTTAGAAAGGAACACGATGACCTGGTTTACGGTGACTATGAGCTTATAAGAAACGACAAATGGGTGACGGAGTATAGAAGGGGAGCCTTGTATATAGTACTCAACCACAGTAATAAAGAGATCAGAAGAGAAAGGGAGGGGGAAATCCTGTTATCTTCTGAAAAAAATAGAAAGAATGGATTCCTGAAGCCTTGGGAAGCATTGATGGAAAGGAGATGAAATGAGCGACGAGAAGAAGACACTTAAGAGGAATTTATGGTTTTTCCCTTTGGGGACAGTGGGAAGGGATATGCTCTACCAGCTATTTACCAACTACATCCTGCTCTTTGTTTTGTTCACCCATCAGCTTACAGCTGCACAGCTTATGGCCATTACCATGATCATGGTGGCTGCAAGGGTCTTCGATGCACTGAATGACCCTATTATGGGAAACATCATTGAAAGTACCAGGACAAGGTGGGGTAAATATAAGCCATGGCTTTTGATAGGAATAATCACCACATCCATAGTCGTTTATCTTTCCTTCAATGTCCAACTTGACGGCTGGGCCTTCGTGGTCTTCTTCGGTTTCATGTATATCATGTATTCCATTACATATACCATGCATGACATCTCCTATTGGGGAATGATTCCTGCCTTGGGAAAGGATGGTCGGAGCAGAGACCAGTTTACTTCCAGAGCTACGCTCTTTGCAGGAGTAGGCAGTACCCTTGCAGGTCTCTTGATTCCTATGTTTACGACTGGTTCCATGACCCTTGGCGGCAGCTCCCAGAAGGCATATGGCCTGGTGGCCCTGGCTTTCTCCCTTATTGCACCTCTTTTCCTGTGCTTCACAATAGTCGGAGCCAAGGAAGACAGAAGTTATATGCAAAAAAAGGCTCCCAAGGTCAGCTTCAAGAAGATTTGGACTACCATCATAAGAAACGACCAGTTGGTGTGGATCTCCCTTATATTCTTGTTGCAGCAGATCGGAATCAACTTGATTCTAGGAGGTTTGGGTTCCACATACATCTACTTTGCCTTCGGTTATGAGGGAGGCCTGTACTCTTTGTTCAGCACCATCGGCGTCTTGGCTACAGCCTTCCTGATGGTGTTCTATCCCACCATTTCAAAGAGGGTGAAGAGAAAGACTCTGATGAAGTATATGCTGTATATGGCTCTTGTCTTCTATGTTGTCATGGTAATTGCAGGCCTCTTTATGCCGCAGTCCTCCATAAAGTTCTGGATCATAACCATCAGTTATATGTTCACAAACCTCGGCCAGTATGCATATTACCTTGTGATGATGATCTCCATCATCAATACCGTGGAGTACAATGAATATAAGAACGGAGAAAGGGATGAAGCAATCATTGCATCCCTCAGGCCTTTCTTGACCAAGCTTTCATCCGCCTTGGTTGTCCTCCTCACTTCCGTCACCTATTTGATCTTCGGTGTAACAGGCATCACAAACCAGATATCTTCCTTGGAAAGGGAGACGAGCTTGGGCCTTATTACTGAAGCGGAAAAGCTATCATCCATCAATGGAGTGCTGTCAGGAGTATCGAAGATGCAGACCACAGGATTGATGCTGGTTATGGGAATAGTACCTGCCGTACTGATGGCCATATCTTATGTCCTATATAAGAAACACTACATCTTGGATGAAGACGAATATAATAGAATCCTATTGGAGTTGGATAAGAGAAAGGAGGCTGAATAATGGATTACAGTGCAGTATTGTCTTTGTTTGCTCCTCCTAAGTTGGATGGCATAAAGAAGCTTTTGTGTGTACAACCTCATCCTGATGACAACGAGATAGGCATGGGCGGAATAATAGCCCTTCTTACTAAAAAAGGTGTACAAGTGGATTACCTTACAGTAACCGACGGCTCATTGGGTGACACAGGTATTCCCTACGGGGATGAGAACTTAGTAGAAGTGAGAAAGAGGGAGCTTGAAATGTCTGGAAAGGCCCTTGGGGTCTCTTCCTTCCACTATTTCTCCATTCCTGACGGTACATTGAAGGACCCAGGAGATCTGGCAAGAAGAATATCACAGTTGTTGAGAGAAGAGAGATATGACGCTGTGGCGGCTCCAGACCCTTGGAACAGCTATGAGGCCCACTTGGACCACGTGGTTACAGGTAAGGCCGTAGCCCAGGCTGCCATATCATGTAGCCTCAAAAAGTATCCTGAAAACACTGATACCCAGCCCCTTTCTTTATCTGCAGTGTTGTTCTACTTCACTTCAAAGCCAAATACTTTCTTCGATATCTCGGAAGAGTTTGAGAGAAAGATGGGGGCGGTGGCCATGCACGCTTCCCAGATAAGCGGGGAAATGCTTCAGCTCTATGGCGGGTATTTCAAGTGGAGAGGGGAAAGAATCAGCGGTAAAGAGGGTGTGATAATGGAGGGGGTGAAGGCTCTTCTCCCTCTACATCTCCATTGTATTCCTGAAGCCGAGGGAATCTGACTCGACATAAAAGAGTAAAGGAAATACCATTTGTCTATGGAAAACAACGTTGAAGAAATAGAGATTTATGAGTGCCCCATTTGCCAGGGTCCAGGAATACTGGAAGAAGAGAACGGCTGGTGCTTTTATGTAATGTGTCTGGATTGCGGCTGCCATACTGCAGAGAGCGCATATAAGAATAATGAAGAGAGATATGTAGCTGCAACTAAGGCGGCTCAGCTGTGGAATAGGGGAAAAGTTCTTCCAAGTACTCCTGGAGATTGATTTTTCCTTGTGTCCTTGGAATTAATATACTAATATATCAGTATAGAATAAGAGGAGAATTAATATGCCGATGAAAATGGGATGGAGATGGTATGGAGAAGGCAACGACCCTATTAGCCTTTCCGATATCAAGCAGATTCCTGGAGTCACAAGTATTGTCTGGGCACTTCACCACAAGATGCCTGGGGAAATCTGGGAAGAAAGTGAAATCAAAGAGGTTGTGGATCAGATTCATGCCTATGGCTTCGATGCTGAAGTCGTGGAGTCTGTAAACGTCCATGACGACATTAAGATTGGTTTGGAAACAAGGGATGCTTTGATTGAGAACTACAAGACATGTATCAGAAACCTTGGAAAATATGGAGTAAAGGTCATCTGCTACAACTTCATGCCTGTTTTCGACTGGACAAGAACCGATCTTTTCCATCCTGTAGGAGACGGCTCCACAGCTCTCTTCTATGAAAGGGACAAGATCAAGGACGACTATAAGTCCATGGCTCAGTATATTTTGGACTTTACGGAGAAGTACAACATGACCTTCCCTGGTTGGGAACCGGAGAGAATGGCAAAGCTTGACGAGCTCTTCAAGGCATATGCCCCAGTGACAAAGGATATGCTTTGGGAAAACCTCAAGTATTTCTTGGAAGGGGTACTTCCTGCTTTGGAGGAGACAGGCATAAAGATGGCCATCCATATGGATGACCCACCATGGGATATATTCGGTCTTCCAAGATTGATGGTGGATGAGGCTGCCTGCGACAAGCTGTTGAAGATGGTCGATTCTCCATATAACTGTCTTACTCTCTGTACAGGTAGTTTGAATGCCAATCCAAACAACAATTGTGCTGAGATAGCACGAAAGCATCACGATAGAATTGCATTTGCACACATTAGAAATATTCATCACTTCCCTAATGGTGACTTCTCTGAAGCAGCTCACAGAGACTGCTGCGGCGAGACAGGAATCATCGATGTGTTGAGAGCTCTTCATGATTCAGGATGGGAGGGTTATATCAGACCGGACCATGGCAGACAGCTATGGGAGGAAGGTCCTGGTGTATGTAGACCTGGATATGGTAAATACGACAGAGCTCTCGGTACCCAGTATATGCTGGGCGTCTGGGATCTCTTGGATAAGCTTGAAGGCGAAAAGAAATAAAAGGTCTGCCTCCCGAAAGGGGGGCGCTTTCAAATATGAAGATAATCATTTCCCCGACAAAAAAGATGAAGAGGGAGGAGTGTATATCTCCTTCCTCAAAGCCTGTTTTCCTTGATAAAACCAAAGAGATTCTCTCTTACCTCGAGTCTCTTTCGGACCAGGAGAAGGCCAAGGTATGGAAAGTAAAGGGAAAGTTGTTGGAAGAAAACCTGGAAAGGTTAGGGGAGATTGATCTTACACTCCCTGGGTCTCCGGCTCTCTTTTCCTATGATGGAATACAGTTTACATATATGTCTCCATCCTCTTTTACAGATGATATGCTCTCCTATGCCATGGATAAGCTCAGGATAATCAGCGGTTTCTATGGTGTATTGAGACCTTTGGATGGAATAGTACCCTATCGTCTTGAAATGGAGAGCAAGATAAATATAAATGGAAAAGGAGATTTGTATTCCTTTTGGGGAAAGAGTTTGGCCGAGGAGGTTGGAAGAGGCGAAAGCCTGGTTGTGAACTTGGCTTCAGAAGAGTATTCCAAGGCTATAATTCCACATTTGGAAAAACATATGGAAGTGGTGACTCCTCTCTTTTTGGAAGAGGTTGACGGCTCCTATGTAACAAAAGGTGTTTATGCAAAGATGGCCAGAGGGGAAATGGTAAGGTTCCTTTCTGAGAATAATGTAGAAGATAGGGAAGGAATAAAAGAGTTCTCTGTTCGTGGCTACCGCTACGACGAGGCGCTTTCTTCCTCCAATAAAATGGCATTTGTAAGAAAAGAGTAGAGGTCCGTCAGGCTTTTACTTAGAATCAAGATATGGATGACGACAAGAAAAGAGCCTTTTTTGGTTTTGGCAAAAAGAAAGAAACTCTGACCCTCTCTGAAAAAGAGAAGGCTGAAGGTATTGTCCAGTCTCTCAGCGACAGCCTTGAGGACGACTACTCCATAACGAGGGTGGAAGAGGCTGAGAAGAAAGCTGAAAAGTACAGGGACAAAAAGCAGCTGGCACCCCTTTGGTCAAAGATACAGGTCCTCTTTCTCATTGCGCGTCATCCTACAGTGTGGGGGCCTGGGGTTGCCGTCCCTGCCTGTGCCGCCATATTGTACCTGGTGTTGCCTCTGGATGCTGTACCAGATGTAATACCTATTGCGGGGCTTTTGGATGATATTTTCGTAATTACTACCTTGGTTGGGGTGCTATACAAGAAGATCTCTTCATATACAAAAGAGAAGATATCTGTTCTCAGGAGCCAGGTGCCTGAAGATCTTCTATCCACCTTCGATGAAATGTTCTCTTTTGCCAAAAGTTATGGAGAAGAGGAAGAGAGGATGGAAGAGCCTTCCATAATCTCAGGTCTTTCCAAGGCAAAGGATACCCTGGATAGTTTCCGTAAGGATTTGGAGAAGAAGGCGGAGATCAATCCGGCGATAAGGGAAAAGAGATTATTCAGGACAATAGACAAGATTTCGGAATACGCTTCCGCCATACCTTCCAAGGCATCTGTAATTGCTTCTGAGGCCTTGAAGTCTGTCTTGTCTCTAATGGTCTTGAAGAAAGAGATCAAAAGCCTCCTTTCCTTTGCCCTTTTCAGTCTATCCCTTCTGTTTCTCTATCTTTCCTTGTCTTTTGGCCTGGTTCCATTGATCCTTTCTTCCCTTTTTATGCTGCTTTCATACTCTTTCTTCATACACTCGATAATAAAGGCGGTGCCTAGGATGATCGCCTTTTTCCAAGGGCTTATGAAGGGAGGATTGGAGGATGGAATATGTTCCTTTGTCCTCAAAGAGTGCTCTTATGTTCCCCGTGGGAAGGAAGTGCTGCTCAAGTATGGAATCAGGGAGCTGAAGAGAAACAAAGAGGCGGTGAAGGAGATGCTTCTCTCTTTCAAAAAGGAAATCCTGTTCTTTATCCTCCACATCCTTCTTATTACCTTTGCCTTCTTTTTATTGAAGAAAATATCTTTGGCCGCCATGGGGGAGACTTCTTCCTTTGCCATTATATTTGCTCCATTTATCAAATTAATTTGTTATGCAGGATAAGGAAATAGGGTAAGATAGACAAAAGGAACATTGGATATGGGTGAAATTTCATCTCTTTCTCTTCAAAAGGCCCTTGAGGAATATAAGACGGATCCAAGAGAAGATTGGTTCGGATATTTGGGCTCCCTTCCTTCTGATTCCAGAAGTGAAAACTATCTTCGTCTGGTTTTGTCCGATATTCTCGAAGCCGTTCATGACGGAGAGTTGATATCTCAGGACTTTGGAGCCTTCTTTCAATGTAAGCCTTCGAGTCTGGAAGAGCTGGAGGCGAGGAGAAAGACTCTCAATGTGGTCTTCGAGAGTCCTTTCTTCCATTCTTCCCTTATGTCTTTATCCCAAATTGATGGGTTTATAAGAGAGATGGGGGAGTATGAGAAAAGAGCCAAGAGACTGAAGAGAAGAATGGACTATATACTCGGTGGGTATAGTGAAGAAGTCTTCTCTTTATCAGAAAATTTTTTATTGTCTTTCATAAATAGCCCTAGGAAAAAGGATATCGCCACCTACTATGAAAGATCCATGAAAAAAAAGGGTAAGCTGGATAAAGAAAAGGCCGTTCTTCTCTCCCAAAGGCTCCTTTGGATAAAGAAAGAGGCCAAGGAACTGAAGGGAATGGAGAAAGAGTTTACCTTTACTTCCTCTCTCTTTTCAGGTGTCGATACTCTTTGGCCTGAATATGCAGCGGCACTAAAGGAATATAGAAGTGCCCTGATGGACCTAAAAGGCTTTGTGTCCGATGACTTCACTCTTGTTTATGC
>JALFRH010000242.1 GCA_022785155.1 Spirochaetales bacterium | reverse complement strand
ATCAGAGTTACAGCATGCAAGGATCCTAACGAACTCGCTTGGGATGCAGTTGAAGCTGAGTATGTTGTAGAATCAACAGGTCTCTTCCTTACAAAGGAGAAGGCTCAGGCTCATATCAACGCAGGTGCTAAGTATGTTGTTATGTCAGCTCCTTCAAAGGATGACACACCAATGTTCGTATGCGGTGTCAACGAAGATACATATGTCAAGGGAACTCAGTTTGTTTCCAACGCTTCTTGTACAACTAACTGTCTCGCTCCTATCGCTAAGGTTCTTAACGACAACTTCGGAATCCTTGATGGTCTCATGACAACTGTTCACTCAACAACAGCTACTCAGAAGACTGTTGACGGACCAAGCATGAAGGACTGGAGAGGGGGTAGAGCTGCTTCCGGCAACATCATCCCATCTTCAACAGGTGCTGCTAAGGCTGTAGGCAAGGTCATCCCTTCCCTCAACGGTAAGCTCACAGGTATGTCCATGAGAGTTCCTACTCTTGATGTTTCTGTCGTAGACCTCACAGTCAACCTCGCTAAGCCAGCTACATATGCTGAAATCTGCGAAGCTATGAAGAAGGCAAGTGAAGGCGAACTCAAGGGTATCCTCGGATACACAGAAGATGCAGTCGTTTCTTCCGACTTCCTCGGTGATACAAGAACATCCATCTTCGATGCAAAGGCTGGTATCGCTCTTACAGATACATTCGTAAAGGTTGTATCTTGGTATGACAACGAGATCGGTTACTCCAACAAGGTTCTCGACCTTATTGCTCACATGAAGAAGGTCAACGGCTAATTCTGGTCGTTCGACTTGATCGAAGGGCCTGCTCAGCAGGCCTTTTTTTCTCAAAAAGGAATTGATTATGGTACTTAACACAGTAAAAGAAGCTGATCTTAAAGGTAAGAGAGTTCTTATCAGAGTTGACTTCAACGTTCCTGTAAAAAACGGCGTTGTAACGGATGCAACAAGAATCAAGGCTGCTCTCCCTACGATCAACTATATTCTTGACAACGGTGCTTCCCTTGTAGTCATGAGCCACTATGGCAGACCAAAGGGACAGAAGAACATGGATTTCTCCATGGCTCCTATCAGAGCTGAATTCGAGAAGCTTCTCGGTAAGCCTGTAAAGCTTGCTCCAGATGTAATCGGAGAAGAAGTCAAAAAGGAAGTCGAAGCTCTTAAGCCAGGTGAAGTTCTTCTTCTTGAGAACGTCAGATTCTATCCTGATGAAGAGAAGAATGGTTCCTCTTTTGCAAAAGAGCTCGCTTCTTATGGTGACCTCTATGTAAACGATGCTTTCGGTACAGCTCACAGAGCCCATGCATCCACAGAAGGCGTTGCACACTATCTTCCTGCATTTGCAGGTTTCCTTATTGAAAAGGAAGTAAAGTTCATGGCTCCACTTTTGGAGAACCCGGAGCATCCTTTCGTTGCTATTATCGGTGGATCAAAGGTTTCATCCAAGATCAGCGTTTTGGAATCTCTTGTAAAGACATGTGATACCATCGTCATCGGCGGCGGTATGGCATATACATTCCTTAAGGTTCTTGGCCACAGTGTAGGAACCAGCCTTGTTGAAGACGATTATCAGGAAACGGCAAAGGCTTTCTTGGCTGCTGCAGAAAAGAAGGGTGTAAAGGTTATTCTTCCTCTTGACCATGTCTGTGCAGATAAGTTCGATGAGAACGCTACACCGGTTGCTGTTGACAGCGTAGACATTCCAGAAGGCCTCATGGGTTTGGATATCGGTCCTAAGACAGTTGCTGCCATCGTAGGCGAAATGAAGAGCGCAAAGAATGTTGTCTGGAATGGTCCTATGGGTGTATTTGAGTTCGCTGCATTTGCAAAGGGAACAGAAGCAGTTGCAAAGGCTCTTGCTGAAAGTGACGCTGTTTCAGTTGTCGGTGGTGGTGACAGTGTTGCAGCCATCAATAAGTTTGGTCTTGCTTCTCAGATCTCCCACGTTTCAACAGGTGGTGGTGCTTCTCTTGAATTCCTGGAAGGAAAGGTTCTTCCTGGTATCAAGGCTCTTGAAAAGACAGAGAAGAGAAGACCATACATCGCTGGCAACTGGAAGATGAATCTTGTACCAAGCGCTGCAAAGAAGTATGCAAAGGAACTTGCTGATGCATATAAGGAAAGCGGAGCTGACTGTAAGTTTATGATCGCTTGCCCATTTGTGGATCTTCCTGGTGTTGTTGAAGCAGTCAAGGGTACTCCTGTAATTGTTGCTGCTGAGAATATGGCTAACCACAAGGAAGGCGCTTACACAGGTGAAGTCTCTCCATTGATGCTTCAGGATCTTGGTGTAAACACAGTTATTCTTGGTCACAGCGAAAGAAGACAGTATTATGGCGAAACAAACGAAGTAGTCAACTCTAAGGTTCTTCTTGCCCTTGAATGTGGCATGGATGTAGATCTTTGTGTGGGTGAAACACTTGAAGAGAGAGAAAGCGGAAAACTCGAAGAAGTTCTTACAGCTCAGTTGGAAGTCGGCCTCAAGGGTGTAAAGCCGGAAGAGATGTCTAAGATCACTATTGCCTACGAACCGGTATGGGCTATCGGCACAGGTAAGACAGCTACACCTGAAGATGCAGACAATGCTCACGCATTCATTCGTGAAACCGTTGCTCGTATCTATTCAAAAGATATTGCAGAAAAGCTGATAATACAGTATGGTGGTTCTGTTAAGGCTGAGAATGTAAAGGCTTTGATGGCTAAGGAAAACATCGACGGTGCTCTCGTTGGTGGTGCATCTCTCTCTGTAGAGAAGTTCCTTCCTATCATTGCTTTTAACAAGTAATTTATAGAGGTTAGTGAAAATGGGTGTTTTAGGAATTATCCTTCTCGTTGTATTCTGTATTGTGGCACTTCTCCTTCTTTTCCTGATTACAATTCAGGGACAGAATAGTGTCGGACTGGGCGGCATCTTTGGCGGCAACTCAGATTCAGCTTTTGGTTCTGGAACTTCAAGTTTCATCACTAAGGCTACAACAATTCTTGCTATTGTTTTCATGGTGCTTTCTCTAGTCGTAGCTATTGTCAACAAGTCTTCTGACGATGAAATTCAGTCAATAATCAAAAAGACTCAGACAACAAGCGTAGAGGGTACTACTTGGCTTGAAGATCAGGCAGCATCCAACTAAGGACTTATGTATGACCGATCCTCTTACACGGGGGTCGGTTTTTAATTTTTTTTAGAGGATATAATGAAAGTTTGTTTATTAATTTGTCCTAAAGGTAGTGATTCCGACAATCTGAAGAAGATTGCTGCTTCATGTGCCATGGGATTGGAACAAAACGGTACTCAATCGGATATCCTGAATGTTTCTGTGGATACAGATAAACGTCTTACCCTTTATGATTATCTGATATTTATTGCAGAACCCTTATCCCTATTTGGCAAAAACATTACTCCAGCATTAAAGAAGTTTTTGGAAAATGCCGGTGCTGTTTCCGGTAAAAGAGCAGCTACTGTGTTGGTTGGAGGAATGAGAAAAAATGCCACTATGGCAACTCTCATGAGAGTTGTGGAGTCTGAAGGTATTATCCTTAAGACCAGTGAGTTCATCTCAAAACCAGGTGAAGCAAAGGTTTTTGCTTCCAGATTAAATATTGAAAGGAATTATTGATTATATGAAGAAGGTTTTATCAATTTTATCTATTCTCTTGGTTATGGTTACACTATCTGCAGCAACCATTTCATCTCCTGCAGCTACAGTAAACTTGACTAAGAATAAAGTTATTACAATGGATCAGCTTAATAAGGAAGTCGAGTTGTATACCAAGAATGGTGTAAGTGTACAGCAGATTGACGTATTGAACTCTCTTATTGATGAAATCCTCATTGAGCAGGGTGCTGCAAGAGATGGTTACTCTGTTACAGATAGTGAAGTAGAGCAGCTCTATGCAAATCAGAAGAAGAGTGTTGAAGCTCAGGCAGGAAGGACTCTTACTGATGCAGAGTTTGAATCCTTGGTTGCTGAAAGCTATGGTAGCGTGGACGAGTATAAGAGTTACCTTAAATTACAGTATCTTACTCAGATCTATGTAAGTGGTGCCAAGGCTGATGTCCTTAATAATGTTGCCGAGCCGACAGAAAATGAAATCAAGACTTGGTATAGACAGAACTCCACAAACTTCACCCTCCCAGAGCGTGTCAGACTTAGTCTCATTGCCATGGAGAAGACCGGAGATAGTGCAACTGACAGCAAGAAGCTCTCAACACTTCAGTCTTGCTACAACGATATTGTCAGTGGAAAGATTACATTCGAAAAGGGTGTACAGCTTTATTCAGAAGATACAGATTCCCTTTCCATCGGTGGTGACTGGGGCTTCATGGCTGATAACTCCACCACAAGAACCAATATGGGAGACAATTTCGTAAATACAGTCATGCTTATGGATGCCGGAGATATTGAAGGCGTGTTCGAGACTCCTTATATCTACGCCATCGTCAAGTGTACTGTCCATTTGGATCCTACGATTCTTACTCTCAATGATACCATCGAAGAATATGGAATCACTGTAAGAGAGTATATCAGACAGGGATTGTTGTATCAGAACAGCCAGTATGCATTCTTGAATGCTTATAACGAACTTCTTGCCGATCTTAGAAATCAGGCAAAAATCAATATTATTCTCAAGTAGGAAAGTATGGGAATCAGAACAGAAAGACATAAGGCAAGAGAACTTGCTACAGATACTCTTTATTCTCTTGATTTCAACTCCAATCTCCCTCCAACGGGAGATTGGGACTTGTTTCAGGGGGTTTCAGAAGAAGAGGAAGCTACGCTTACAGAAGATACCAAAGTCTATGCTTCCTTTTTGATTACAGGTACTTTGGAACACTTGGATGAAATAGATTCCATTATTTCAAAGTATTCAAAGAATAGACCTATTGAAAATATTGACTGCGTGGACCGCAATATTCTTCGTATTTCTATTTTTCAACTTCTTTATGATAAAGAGACACATCCTACTATCGTCATTGACGAAGCTGTTAAACTAAGTCAGGAACTTAGCAACGATGTTTCTTTCAAATTTATAAATGGAATATTGGATACATATTCCAAGGAAAACAGATGATTCAACTTAAAGATGAGTATCAGATATCAAAGATAAGGTCTTCATGCCATCTTCTATCTGATATGTTTGATGAAGTAGGGCCACAGGTTGTTGAAGGCATTTCAACCTATGATATCGATAGATTATGTGAATCCTTTATGAAAAAGCACCATGCAAAGGGACCTTGCAAGGGCTACTTTGGTTATCCAAATGTAACATGTACCAGTGTCAACTCAACGGTAATACATGGTATTCCAAGCAAAAAGGAAATACTGCAGGAAGGTGATATCATTTCCATTGATGTCTGCATTGATCTTGATGGATATATTTCAGATAGTACACATACCTACGAAATTGGAAAGGTTTCAGAAAAGGTTCATCAGCTCAATGTGGAAACTAGAAAATCCCTTTACTTGGGTATAGAAGCTGCTTCAAAGCCTAATGCAAGGATACAAGATATCGCCCAGGCTGTTTCATCTCACTGCAGAAAGTTCAAGTATGGAGTGGTAAAGGATTATTGTGGCCATGGTGTAGGTTTTGAGATTCATGAAGATCCAGAAGTGCCAAACTATGTTTCTCTAGCTAATCCAAATCCAAGAATAAAGAAGGGAATGGTTTTTGCCATTGAACCAATGATCAACATGGGAACATGGAAGGTAGAAGTTCTTCGTGATAATTGGACAGTAAAAACCTTGGATAGACTTCCTTCCTGCCATTGGGAGCATACAGTAGCCATGACAGAAAATGGCCTGGAAATATTAACTGAATACTAATAAAGGAGAAATTAATGGAACCGTTGAAAAAAGACTTCATCACCTGTGATATGATCAGGGATGCTGGAATCAAGCTCGCACACAAGATGTATAAAGAGGACGGGTTTATCCCAGACGTCATCTACGATTCCCTCCGAGGTGGAGCTTACCTGGCCAATGTAATCAGCGAGTATTACAAGCTTCAGTGCTCTAAGATAAATAGGGAGCCTGTATTCTATGCAGCAGTTGTCGCCCGCAGCTATGGTAAGCTTGTAGAGCATACAAATAAGGTTGATATTGATGGCTGGACTTGGTCACCCAATAATTTGAAGAAGGGACAGAAAGTATTGATTGTAGACGATATTTTCGATACTGGTCTTACTGTCAATTCTCTTGTCACTACAGTTATGAACGCAGGTATTCCAAGAGAAGATATCAAGGTTGCCGTATATGACTACAAGATCTGTACTTATCAGTGGGTCGATGGTAAGCCGGCTCTTCCTATTCAGCCAGACTATTGGTGCAGAAAACATGTCCTTAACAGTAAGGATGATTATCTTTGGATCCATTATACTTGTCATGAATTCATTGGCTTGACCCATGATGAAATTGAAGAAGTGTATACAGATCCAGAAGTCAGAAGCATTCTTCATGAAATCTGTGAGGATTAAAAGATATTGGTTTTATCTACAGGCAGGGAAACCTGCCTATTATTTTTATAATTATTAAAAAATTGAATAAAAAAATACTGTTCCATTACTGAGAACAGAACAGTAAAAACAAAAATAGGATTAAAGATTTATTTCAACTCCAATTCTTGGACACCACTATTGGCTGTGAGAACAACAAGATTTTTGCCTCTTTTATCAATAATTGCAATTACTGTGATGTTCTGTAAACCAGTAACAGTCTTAGTTGTTTTAGTAACGTTTACTCCTTCCCCTTTAAGTTCAATCACTGACGAGGAACCTTCTGGAATAAAGTAAGAGTATTTGTTTCCTTCATAATTTGTAGAGAAGATGGCATATTTCCTTGAAATAGGGGAGCTATCAGGAACGTCAATCTTC
>JALFRH010000147.1 GCA_022785155.1 Spirochaetales bacterium | reverse complement strand
TTCTCTACTCTATGTGGGACATGGGTATCAGATACAACTCTGCAAACAAAAAGTGTGCAAGAATCGTCGGTGATGTACTTGGTAAATACCACCCACATGGAGATGCTTCAGTCTATGATGCATTGGTTCGTCTTGCACAGGATTTCTCACTCAGATACCCTGTTGTTTTCCCTCAGGGAAACTTTGGTTCCATTGACGGAGATCCACCGGCTGCAATGAGATACACCGAGGCCAAGATGGCTAAAATCGGTGAAGAGATGATGGCGGATATTGGAAAAGAAACAGTAGATTTCATGTCCAACTACGATGAATCCCTTACAGAACCTGTAGTACTTCCAGCTGCCTTCCCATTTATGGTTTGTAACGGTTCCAGCGGTATTGCCGTAGGTATGGCGACCAATATGGCTCCTCATAACCTAAATGAGGTTGTGGAGGCAATTTGCTCCATAATTGATAACCCAGAGATATCAATTCCTGAGTTAGCGGAGATAATTAAGGGTCCTGACTTTCCTTCTGCAGGTATAATTCATGGCCGTAGAGGCATTATGGATGCCTTTACAACTGGTAAAGGAAAAATTGTAATCAGAAGTAAGTATGAGATATCCGAACCGGATTCCAAGAGTAAAGATGATATGAACAAGACCCATGTGGCCATCTACTTTACGGAGCTTCCTTATCAGGTGAATAAGGCTGAGTTGGTAAAGAAGATCGATGACTACAGAAAGGATGGTGTCATACCTGGAATCGCCATGGTAAAGGATCTCTCGGGAAGAGATGGACTTAGAGTCGCCGTTTACCTGAAGTCCGATGCAGTTCCAAATGTAGTATTGAATATGCTCTGGCAGCGTACTGCCCTTCAGTCCAACTTCAATATTTACAATCTTGCTCTTTATAACGGAGCTCCAAAGCTCTTTAATATCAAAGACATGCTTATGGTCTATATCGACCACAGAGAAGAAGTCATTGAAAGAAGAACAAGATATGATTTGAAGAAAGCCCAGGAAAGGGAACACATTCTTCTTGGCTTGAAGAAGGGTCTGGAAAATATCGATAGAGTAATCGAAATCATAAAGAACAGTGCAGATAACACTGTGGCTTCCTTGGAGCTGCAGAAGGCCTTTGATCTCACTCAGATCCAAGCCGATGCCATCATCGATATGAAGCTCGGAAGATTGAGCCATCTTGAAACAGATAAAATCTTGGGAGAATTGGAGGAAATCGAAAAGAGAATCGCTGAATACAACTATATCCTTTCCGATAGAATACATGTTCTTGAGGTTGTAAAGAAGGAAATCAGGGAAATCGGCGAAAAGTATGGTGATGAAAGAAGAACTGTCATTGTAGAACAGGAACTTGACGATGCTTCTCCTGAAGATTTCATCAAGAAGGAAGATGTTGTAATCAATATCACCAAGAAGGGCTTTGCAAAGCGTCTTTCCACTTCTGAATATAAAGCAATCGGAAAGGGTGGAAAGGGAACTATCGGTGCAAAGCTTACTGATGGAGACTATATCGATCATCTCTTTATTTGTTCCAGCCACGATTACATCACATTTGTAACTGATAAAGGTAAGGCATACTACATAAAGGCATTTGAAATCCCTGAAAGTGGAAAGACTACTAAGGGTGCCAATATGAAGAACTTCCTCCAGCTTGATCAGGATGAGAAGATTACCAGTGTAATCACATTCCATGAAGATGATATCAGCGATGATGTCTACCTCTTGATGGTAACAAAGAAAGGTGTGACTAAGAGAGTCCAGATGACACTCTTCAGGAATGCCAGAAGCAAGGGTATCAAGGCTATTCTCCTGGATGAAGGAGATGAACTTATTGAGACAATCATGGTCAAAGATCATGACGAAGTAATGTTCATTTCTGCTTCAGGAAAGGGTCTCAGAGTATCTGTAGACGATATCAGAAGCATGGGAAGAACAGCTAGAGGTGTAAGAGCCATGAACCTCATTGGAGACGATCAGATTGTTTCTGCTGTAAAGGTTGAGGAGGGAAAGAACATTCTTCTCCTTACTGAGCTTGGAAAGGGAAAGAGAACTGGTTTCGATAGCTTCTCAATTCATGGAAGAGGTACTATGGGTCAGAGAATCTATAGTCTTGCTGAAGGTGATAAGCTTGTTGGTGCAACCAGTGTATCTGATGACGATGATGTAATTCTTATTACAAAGCTTGGTCAGGTTCTTAGAATCGCTGTTTCCAGAATCAGCTATCAAGGCAAGAATGCTTCCGGTGTCATTATCGCTACATTCAAGAAAAAGAATGACAGAATCAACGCTATGGATGTCACAATCCATGAAGATATCGAGGAAGAAGAGGATAATTCTGAAAGTTTGGATGCGAATGAAGTAAATGAAGCACCTGTTGTTGAAGAAAACACAGAAAAAACTGAAGAATAATCAAAAAATTGTCCTATTTTATGTCTGAGGGGTAAAACCTTCAGACATTTTTTTAACCCTATTTGAAATAAGCACATTCTATGTTTATGGAGGGTTTAAAATTATCCTATTTTATAGGATATAAAGTATGAAACAGTTCAGATAAATCTGTTTCTATTTATAGAAACATTAATAATTATAGTATTTGGAATTTATGATTTAATTCTTTATATTGAAAGAAAATATAATATGAAAAATCTATATTGGGGTTTTTTAGAAAATAATCTAAAAGAATAAAACAATATTTTCTACAAATAATGTGGTTGTAAATAGAGAGATAGGCGGAGTGATAGTGGGGTGGTACTTTAGAGCTTATTCCCCTTAACCCAATATTAAAGTACATGTAATGAGTTATTAGAAATCAAGGAATAAGAATACATGTAAGGGATAATTAAACGAAACTTAGTTTGTGTTTACCTATTTCTAGGTTCTGACGATTATTGGATGTTGTTTCACGTGAAACAATACTTAATTAATCTATATTTTGACTATCTACTTTTCTTTAATTTGATCCACTCAATCGCCTAAATGACCCATGTAAGAACTTCATGGATAATGTAGAAAAACTCATATGAGCAGTGTCTATAATTGTAAAAGCTACTGCCAGTGTTTGAGATATTTGTCTAAACTCTTTTCCCATATAAAAAGTCTAAAATATGTATACATCCTTAAACCATACCCTTTTTTGTCTTGTTTACATTTTCCATATCCGTAAACCTACAACGAAAGGTCGTAAAAGGTAGGTCAAATTACTCTCTCAATACAGGGGTCGAATTAGCTGAATTGGGGGTAGGTCGTTTTGCTGGATCTTACATTTTGGTCTGATAATTGTGATTTCTGGTTATTCGGATTTGTTTTGTGCTGTACGATTCTTCTTTTAGGTTAAGTTCCAAAGTAATTAACCTAAATCTGTGTATATCTGAAATATGTGTTCTATTGAACTGTTTGTATTAGACATTTTAATGCCCCTTAGTGCATTGTTTCACGTGAAACATTGGGTTTATCCTGAATTTGATTTTATTTTGATATTAAGGAGAGTATTTGTCCTTATAGGTATTTGGTTTTTTATTCTTGCTTTGTTATATGTCAAATACTTATTGTTTCACGTGAAACAAAAAAAGGAAGGCGCTTGTATGTGCCTTCCCGGTAATAGATTGCGATCTCCAATCAGTTAAGGAAATCGTCATTAATGACAACCAGTTCTGGATCAACAGTATCTCTCAAATATCTTTCTACGCCATTTGAAAGAGTAATCTGGCTCATTGGACAGCCTGCACAATGTCCATGAAGTTTTACATGTACATTTTTTCCATCTATTCTTTCAAGAGAAATATCTCCACCATCGTTCTGTAGAGAAGGCCTTATTGCTTCGATTGCTTCTTTAATCTTATCTTCCATTTGGATATCCTCCAATCTAAGGATAATTCCATATAAAAGAAGGGTCAACAATATAGGGATAAACTCCATCAAACAATATGCTTTGTGTAGCTGACATCTCTTTGTTTTAGGAATATATTTATTGTATGCAGACAAGAAAGATAATCTTCTATAATCAGAAAGGTGGAGTTGGTAAAACAACTGTTGCTGTAAATTTGGGTTCTGTTTTGGCAGCAAAGGGATATAAAGTCCTTTTGATTGATTTTGATGCTCAGGTTAATTTGACTCATTCCGTCTCCGGCGATGGTCGAAAGGCAAACATTTATCAGGTTGTAACGGGACAGATTGATGCCAAAGATGCTGTTCAATCCACTATTTTCAAGAATCTCTATCTTATTCCAGGTTCACTTGATGTTGCTGGACTGGCAATCGAGTTGGTGGATGAAGATAAAAGAGAGTCTTTTTTGAAAAATGCATTGAAGGATATTGAGAATGAATATGATTTTATTCTTCTCGATTGTCCTCCATCGCTTGGATTAGAGACCGTAAACGCATTGGCTTGGTGTGAGGAAGTCATAATTCCATTGCAGTGTGAATATCTTGCAATGGAAGGTTTGAATTTGATTATGAGAACAGTATCCAATGCAAAAAAAGGCTTCAATCCGAACATCAAAGTGTTAGGTATTCTTTTTACTATGTTTTCGAAGAGAGCAAAACTTAATCAGGAAGTTATCGATGATATTTCTGAATTTTTTCCTGATTTGGTTTTTAAAACAATTATCCCAAGGAACACTCGACTTGCAGAAGCACCATCACATGGGCTTCCTATAAACTATTATGATAAGTCTTCTAAAGGTTCTAAATCATTTGAAATGCTTGCTCAGGAGGTGATTGACCGTGGCTAATGAAAAAAAGAGAGGATTGGGAAAGGGTATCAGTTCTCTTATGTCTGGCTTTGATTTTGATTCTCAGACAGACGATATTATTACCAAGACAATAAAAGATGAAAGAAAAGATAAAATGACAGTTGTCCAGTTGGATATTGGACATGTTCGTCCTAATCCAAATCAGCCTAGAAAGTACTTTGATGAAGAGGCTCTGTCAGGATTAGCAGAATCAATAAAGAGCCAGGGTATTATTCAGCCTTTGACCGTTGAAGAAATAGCTCCTGGTGAATTCTCCATTATTGCAGGTGAGAGAAGATATAGAGCTGCAAAGATTGCTGGTTTGGAGAAAATACCTGCAATTGTAGTGAATATCAACGAAATACAGAGAATACAGATGTCTCTCATAGAAAATATCCAGAGAGAGAATTTGAATGCAATAGAAGAGGCTACTGCTTATCAATATCTGATAGATCACTCAGGTTTTACTCAGGAGATGGTTTCTCAAAAGGTTGGTAAAAGCAGAAGTGCCATTGCCAATTCTCTCAGGCTTCTTTCTTTAAGCGATAAGATGAAGGATGATATTGTGTCTGGTGCCATGAGTGCCGGACATGCAAGGGCGATTCTGTCATTGGTAAACCCTGCGGATAGAGATCTTTTGAGAGATAAAATCGTTCACGAGGGATTATCTGTCAGAGATGCTGAGATTTTGGCTGATTCGTATAACAAAGGTCATAAGCTTATCCAAAGGAAAAAGAGTGCCGGGAAAGACTCTGAAATAGTAAATATTGAAGAGAAATTTGTTTCAGCAATAGGTGCCAGGGTGGAGATAAAAGGATCTTTGGATAAGGGTAAGCTGCAAATTAAGTTCAAGAATCAGAAAGACTTGGAAAGACTCTACGCGTTACTTAGTGGCGGTGGAGTGTTATTTGATGAATAATTATTTATATTAAAAGGAAATAAACAATATATGATTGACAAAACAAAACTTCCTGAAGGAATTTATGCATTAATCGAAACAAACAAAGGAGATATTCTTCTTTCTCTTGAGTACAAGAAAGTTCCTATGACAGTTTGTAACTTTATTGGACTAGCTGAAGGTGAATTGAACTTGGAAAAGAAGGGTAAGCCTTTTTATGATGGCCTTACATTTCATCGTGTAATAGATAACTTCATGATTCAGGGTGGATGCCCTAAGGGAAACGGTACAGGTGGTCCTGGTTATAGATTCCCTGATGAATTCGACTCCTCCCTCAAGCACACAGGCCCTGGAATCCTATCTATGGCTAATGCCGGACCTGGAACAAATGGAAGCCAGTTCTTTATTACACATGTTCCTACTCCATGGCTTGACGGAAAGCACTCTGTCTTTGGTCATGTGGTTGAAGGGCAGGATGTAGTGAACAAAATAAAGCAGGGCGACAAAATGAAGAAGGTATCAATTATCCGTGTCGGAGAAGATGCTGAAAAGTTCAGTACTACTGCCACGGATTTTGCTGAATACGTGCAGTCTGTAGAAGAAAGAGAGAGAAAAAAGAAGGAAGAAGAGACCAAAAGGATAATGGAGGAGATTAAAGTAAGATATCCTAATGCAATCAAGACTCCTTCTGGCCTTATGTATGTCGTTGACAGAGAGGGAGAAGGTGGTGCTTCTCCTAAATATGGACAGAGGGTCACAGTACACTATCAGGGAACACTGATGGATGGCACTATATTCGACTCTTCCTATCTCAGAAAAGAGCCTACCACATTCCAGATCGGACAGGTTATTGATGGTTGGAATGAGGCGCTTCAGTCCATGACAAAGAACGAAAAGAGAACACTCATCATTCCACCGGAGCTTGGATACGGTGAACATGGATACCCAGGAGTAATTCCTCCAAGTGCATGGCTTATTTTTGAAGTTGAACTATTGAAATACTGATGAAGGGAAGCAACTTTAAATATGTCTGCAAAGAGTGTGGACATGAAGAAACAAAATGGGCTGGAAAATGCCCTGAATGTGGCAGCTGGAACAGCTTCGAGGAAGTCGAGGCTGCTTCAGTTTCCGTATCTAATCCCAATACTACCGTTATCGACACGACTGTAAGAAAGCTTTCGGATATTCCATATGAGAAGACTATGAGGGTCTCTTCCGGAATTGCAGAGTTGGACAGGGTCCTTGGTGGAGGTGTCATGAGACCTTCCGCCGTATTGGTAGGGGGAGACCCGGGAATCGGAAAGTCCACTATTATGATCCAGATGCTCTCATCCCTTGCTTCTTCCATGTCTGTCTTATATGTATCAGGAGAAGAATCTCCATCCCAAGTGAAGATGAGGGCTGAAAGACTTGGACTAAATACATCGAAGATAGATATATTCTGCGATACAAGATTGGAATCCCTTTTGGATGTAATAGAAAAAAGAAAGCCTGGATATATAGTCGTAGATTCTCTCCAGACGCTTTCCACGGCCTCTGTAGCTTCTTCTGCCGGTTCTCCCAATCAGATTAAGACCTGTTGCATGGAACTCTCCCTAAGGGCCAAGAAATGCGGCTCTGCAATATTTTTTGTAGGGCATGTCACAAAGGAAGGTACCATAGCAGGCCCAAAGATTGTGGAACATATGGTGGATACCGTACTTTACTTCGAAAATGCAGAAAGTGGCATGAGGATGCTCAGGGCTACAAAGAGCAGATTTGGAAGTGTAGACGAGATAGGACTTTTTGAGATGACAGAAAAGGGTCTTGTCTGTGTACAGGATGCTTCCAGGTATTTTCTAAGTGCCAGAAGCGGAGGAGACCTGCCTTCAGGTATTGCATTCACTCCTGTAATAGAAGGATCCAGAACCTTCGTTGTGGAAGTTCAGGCTTTGGCTGTTCCCGCCAGAAGCGGTTACCAGCGTATCTATTCAGATAAGGTGGACATGGGAAGAGTAAACAGAATAGCAGCCATCCTGGAGCGCCATGCAGGCTTGGATTTGTCTCAAGATGATATCTATGTAAACGTAGCCGGAGGAATGAAACTGAAGGAAGGTTCTGTAGATCTGGCTTTGGCCTTGGCTCTCTATTCCTCCAAGACGGACACACCTCTTCCTTCCTCTCTTGCTTCTTTTGGTGAACTCTCACTGGCAGGGGAAGTAAGACCTGTCACTTTCTCATCCCGCAGGTCCAAGACTCTTTCCGACATGGGTTTTTCAAAGATAATCGTCAGTCAGGGTACAGAGAATGAGGGTGGAATGGATTGTGTCAAGGCAAGAGATGTCCGAAGCGCAGTCATTGCTGCATTTAAAGGGGCGAAAAGGGTAAATAAGCAGGACTAATTTAACCTGCAATCAGTTTGTTAGGATGAATTATTTATTTATAAATTCTTTGAATCAAAAAAATAAGACAGGAAATATCACCTGTCTTATTTCTTTGATGAATAATAGTATTATATTCTTGCAATAATAAATGGGAAGGCTACCAAAGATCCCAGGATACTTCCTAAGCTGCTTGTCAAAAGCGCTACAAGGCACTTTAGTATTCTGTTCTTATACCAACCTTTCAAAGAAAGGGCGTCTGAAGACATGTTCTCAAAATCCTTTACTTTAGGTGGCTTGAATGAAGCCTGCCATATCCCTGCAAAGATACCTACGCCAAGAACTGGATTCAAAACAAAGAAAGGAGCTGTGA
Source organism: Spirochaetales bacterium (assembly GCA_022785155.1). Classification (GTDB taxonomy): domain Bacteria; phylum Spirochaetota; class Spirochaetia; order Sphaerochaetales; family Sphaerochaetaceae; genus Ornithospirochaeta. The sequence continues at coordinate 12,230 of JALFRH010000147.1, read as the reverse complement.
TACCAGACAGAAGACAGGTGAGGAAAGAAGCTCCTCCTATAAGTGTAAAAATGAATGTGGAGGAGGCGTTGGCTGCCATCCACCAGAGAAAGGCCTTGATACCCTGGTCCCAACCATTGACTGCGATACCCAAGACCACAAGAAGGACGATAAGGGTAGGAATAACCCATTGGGCTATCTTTCCACCGATTCCCTTTGGAGGGATCTCTGTAAGGTCGGAGGTGTCCAGGGAAAGCTCTCCCTTTTCCAGTTTATCGAAGGTTCTGATTATTCCTTGGGTGTGGCCTGCTCCGATTACTGCGACTTTTGTCTTTCCTTCTGCTTTGAAGATTGAAGTTGCAAGATATCTATCCCTCTCGTCAATCAAGACTTCTTTTACGGAAGGTAGTTCTTTGGCCACCTCCTTCATCATGGATTCAAGAGTCTCTTCATTCTTAAGTTCAGCCAATTCCTCTTCTGATATCTCTTCCTTTGAGAAAGCAGCAGATATCAGAGTTGCAAGAAGCTTGCACTTGTTCCAAAGACTGCTCTTTCCCCAAGCACGACGGAATGTTGTCTGTATCTCCCTGTCACAAAGGGAAACAGGAATACCCATTTCAGAGGCCAACTTTGCAGCGCCTACGATCTCTGCTCCTGGGTCGGCACCTGTCTGAGCTCCCATTCTCTTCTGGAACGATGCCAAGGCAGTATTGGCCAATAACAAAAATCCTTTTCCATCTTTGAGGATTTTCTTGATATCCATATTCTCCCAGCTTTTATCCTGGGTCTTACTCTTCATTCTTCCATCGTCAAGCTCAATACATACACGATCTGGATGTTGATCTTCGATAATAGAGCGTACTTCTTCCACACTTTGGTTTGAGACATGTGCCGTTCCTACAAGATGGATTGTATCTCCGTTGTCGAAGTGTATGACGTGGTATGTGTCGCTAATCTTTTCTGTAACCATAATATTCAATATAACCGTCGGCGAAACCGACGGCTATAGTTTTCCTTAATAGTTTTATTTTATTTCCTTAAGCATCGCCTTTACAAAAGCTGCGACTCTTTCAGCGGATTCAACTTCTACATGCTCGTTTACAGAGTGTACGTCAAAGAGATTAGGACCGATTGAAAGGGAATCCATTCCTGGAATCCTGTCGTTGATGGTTCCACATTCAAGACCAGCATGGATTGCTGTGATAATCGGCTCTTTTCCAACGATCTTGATATATGCATCCTTGACTTCCTTTGTAAAGGCTGAGTCTGGGTTTGGAGCCCAAGCTGGGTATCCATCACCGATTTTGACACCAAAGCCGTTTCCTTCCAGGACTGACTGTATTTCGTAGGCAAGGTTCAGCTTGCTTGTCTCTACAGAGGAACGGACGGAGTAAGTGATCTTAACACTCTTTTCATCCATTTCCACAATAGCCATGTTGTCACTGGTTTCAACTACGCCTTTAAGGGCCATAGACCAGCTTCTTACACCTGTAGGTGAAACAAATAGGGTCTCTCCGATTTTCCTTGATAGATTCTCTGTAAGGACCATTTCCGGTGTCTCCGCCTTCTCTATTGAAACCTGGGCATTGGGATCAGAGTATTTATATTCAGTCTCTATCTCTTTCTGGAGGTTATTGACGATACTCTCCGCTACCGATACATCCGGAACCGTGATTACAGCCTCTGCACTTGAAGGGATGACGTTTCTCCTTGTTCCACCCTTTATACTGCTGATTCTATATCCTGGAATTCTATTCAAGGTTCTGCCAAGAAGTTTGATGGCGTTTGCCCTCTCCTTGTGGATTTCTCCTCCGGAGTGACCGCCTAGAAGGCCTGAGACTTTAATCTTTACACTCTCTCCCTCAGCCGTTTCCCATCTGCACTTTTTTTCTCCCACTACGTCGATGCCACCTGCGCATCCTATGTAGAAGATACCCTCTTCTTCGCTGTCCAGGTTAAGAAGTCTTCTTGAATCGATATCCTTTGCTTCTACGTTCTCCGCTCCGGTGAGGCCTACTTCCTCGTTTACTGTGAAGATGCCTTCAAGTGGTCCGTGCTGAGCCTTCTCGTCTGAGAAGATATCGAGGGCAAGAGCGATTGCAATGCCGTTATCTGCTCCAAGGGATGTATCTTTCGCCCAAATGTTCTTTCCATCCGTCTCGATCTCTATAGGATCTTTTGTGAAATCATGGGAGGAACCTTCCCTTTTTACACAGACCATATCCATATGTCCCTGAAGGGCTATCGAAGGGTAATCCTCATATCCCGGAGTGGCCTTCACCTTCATTATTACGTTTCCGATACTGTCTGAGAAAGCATCGATTCCATGTTCTTCCGCCCATGAGAGAAGGTACTTCCTGATTCCTTCCTCATTTCCGCTTTCTCTTGGAATGGCGGATATATCTGAAAAGATCTTCCATAATCTCTTGTTGTTTAGATTGTCATACCACATATAAATTCTCCTGACGGTATTATTGTAACACTTCTGAAAAGTATTATCTTGCTCTTAGCGATAGATCTGTAATCCATTTTCCACTTCTTACCCTTATTCCTCCGATAATCATCTTCGGCATTATTTCTGATAGTTTAAGAAGGAGAATGGCCCAAAGAGGGAAATCAAGCATCGCCCCCATGAAAGTCAGCGGGATGCTTAATGCATACATCGGGATGATCTCCGACAGCAATGAGAATCTGCTGTCTCCTCCGCTGCGGAGTATTCCCACCATTATTGCGACTCCCGTCATTTCGAAGGGGAGAAGAGCGGAGAGGGAATAAAGGGCTTTGACGGCTATGATCCTTGTCTCTTGGGAGATATTGTATAGATTGATCATAAACGGAGAGAGGAACAGCTCCAGAATACACATAATAAATCCCACTGATAGAGAGCAGATGATTATCTTCCTGCTCCATCTCTGGGCCTTTTCTTTGTTTCCTTCTCCTATAATATTTCCTAGAATGACACCGGATCCGTTTGCCAATCCCATTCCTGCAACGAAGAACAGGTCCTGTATGGACATGTCGATGTTGACTGCTGCGAAAGTTGCTGTTCCAAGGGAAGAGTAGGCCATTTTATAGAGAATGGCTCCTATGCTCCATAGCATTTCGTGCATAAAGGCCGGTAGACCTGTGGTGGCCATATCCTTTATAAAGGCTTTATTCCACATGAAGTCTTCTTTCTTCTTTGTGACGAAGGGAGCGTTTCTTTTTACAGATATGGAAATTAGAAGCAGGGATTCCACCAATCTTGCAATGACCGTGGCCAAAGCGCCGCCGAAAACTCCAAGCCTTGGAAATGGACCGAGACCGAAGATCAGGAGCGCGTTCAGTATTGCGTTCAGAAATAAAGAGAGGATTGTAGTGAACATAGGAGTCTTTGAATCCCCTTCAGCCCTGAATGCACCGCTGTACATCATTGAAAAACCAGAGAAGATATAGGAAACGCCTACTGTTTTCAGATAGACCACTCCTGTATCTATGACTGTTTTATCTGAAGAGAACAGTGCCATGAACGAAGAAGGAAACAAAGAAACGAAGAGGCAACCCAAGGCTCCGAAAGTAACGGCAATTGTGGAAGTGAAGGTTGTGACCTTCCTCATTCCATCCATATTCTTGGCTCCGTAGTATTGGGCGAGAAATATGGAACCTCCGCTGTTCAAGCCAAAGAAGGCAAGCTGAATGAAAAAGAAGAACTGGTTGGCTCCTCCTATTGCAGCCACTTCCGCTTCTCCCAGCTGGCCGATCATCAAAGTATCCAAAAAGCCTAAAGCAGACTGCACCAGGCTCTGGAGCATAATAGGAATCACCACTATATATAGCTTTGAAATGAATTCTTTGTTCTCTCTTGTCATCCATCAGAGAATAAAACAATAAAAACGCACTATCAATATTGCATTTATCATTGAAATTCGTTTAAACCAAAGATGTAAAAAAACAATTGGGAGGAACCCGTCGATGAAACCCAGCGCTCTTGTCGTCATAAACCCAAACGCTTCAAAAGGAAAGGGAGAGGTCAAGGCCAAAAAGATTACCGAATATTTCAAGAATGCAGGGTGGAATTGTACAGTTGCCTATACACAGGGCGAGGGCCATGCGGAGAAGCTTGCCAAAAGCGGAGCGGAAAACGGTTTTAAGACAATCATTGCAGCCGGTGGCGATGGAACTGTAAACGAAGTCATCAACGGCATTATGCGTTCTGGAAAAGATGTGGATATGGGAATCATACCTGTAGGCAGGGGAAACGACTTTGCCTGGATTGCAGGAATCCCCACGGATTGGAAGAAAGCCAGCGATATAATCATCAAAGGAAACCCGACCAAGACCGATGTAGGCCATGCAAAAGGAAAGATTGCAGATAAGTATTTTCTCAATGGCATGGGCTTCGGCTTCGAGCCTTTGGTGAACTTCAAGGCCCAGTCTTACAAACACATAAACGGCATGGCAAGTTATGTGGCCGCCTTCCTGAGCGTCCTTATCAATCCGCCGAAGGGATATGAGGTATCCATGACTTTGGATGGCGGAGAGTCAAAGATTCTCAAGACCCAGCAGATAAGCATGAACAACGGACGAAGAATGGGGTCTTCCTTTTTAATGACTCCAAGGGCTGAGATAGATGACGGCCTTTTGGACTATATGTTCACAAACCACCCTCTAAAGGGCTTCGGACTAATAAAAATGGTCCTGAAATTCTTTAAGGGGGCCATGGTTTCAGATAAAGAAAACTTCTCTTACGGTAATGCCAGAAGAGTGGTGATAGACGTTTTGGGAAATGGTATGATTTCCCATGTGGACGGAGAGGAGTTCGAAAGGGAAGGTAGTCATTTTGAGATAGAAATACTTCCTTTGGCAGTGAGCCTCTACAGAGGGGATAAAAAATAATATCAAAATCATTAACTGTATTTCATACAATAAAATATAAAGAATAAAAAATTTGTTTGACTTCAAAATTAAAGAAATGTATGATTATAATACCCGATATAAGGGCCTTGTTTGTATGTTTTTACAAACTTTCGGAGAATTAGAGTGATTAAGGATAGTGTACCTAGAATACATTTCTACGACCAGGATTTTGTCGATATGTACGACAGAGCTTGGGTTTGGCTGGATGAGTTATGGCATGAAGCCGATAAAGATAGTAAGTTCCCAGAGGGGTATTTTGTCCATGAAGACGGTAATATCATGGATATGTACGATGTATCTTTGTCGTCACTGTTTTTGATGTATTCCAATCAGTTCTATTCTCCATATTCCATGGTGGATTATTTTTATCAGCGCCAGGAGAAGGACGGACACATCTGGGAAAAGTACGATATCACCACAGATAAGCCTGTAGTGGATGAAGACAACCCTCTCGGGGTTACAATTCCTCTTCTTCCTTTCGTCGAATATATGTTCTATCACAAGATCGGAAACAAGAAGAGACTTAAGGATGTAGTTCCATACCTTGAAAAGTACTATGAATGGCTCAAGGCCAATTTCCAGAAAGAAAACGGCCTCTATGTAGTTCCAAACAGTGCTCTCCATATGGGTAACCTTCCAAGGGAGAATGCAGTATATACAGTGGACTTCAATGCCGCTGTTACAGTATTCGCCCTCTATATGTCCATCATCGGCGATATTCTCAACGATAAAGAGCTGGCATTTAGATACAAGAGGGTATATTTTGCTTTGAAGACAAGAATCAACAGTATGATGTGGTCTCCTGAAGACAACTTCTACTTTGATCTTGATGAGAATGGCGAGATTATAAAGAACAAGCATATCGGAGCCTATTGGACACTTCTTGCCGAGATTCCTAATGAAGACTATGCACAGTTCCTTATTGAGGATCTGAAGGACGACAAGGAGTTCGGTTCTGACAACCCGTTCCCATCTGTTCCTGTATCAAGTAGGTATTTCGGTGAAGAGGGTGATGGATATTGCGGTGGTGTTTCATCCTTTATGACATATATCGTCATCAAGGGGCTCATGAACTATGATTCCTTCACTTTTGCAAGGGAGTGTGCAATAAGACACCTGTACTTCATCCTCGATACTCTCCATCCTGGTGAAGAGAAGCAGGGACATGCCTGGGAACTCTACAAGCCATTTGCTGAAGGCCCATCCTCATGCCCTGAGGGAGTTGTAAACAGAAAGAGATATCTCCCATCCATCGGACTTGTCACAATTACTCTCTGCATAGAGAATATCATCGGTCTTGATATCTCTCTGCCACGAAAGACTGTAAACTGGACGATGCAGAACCTGGAGGCCATGGGGATTGAGGAGCTTAGTCTCAAGAAGAACAACATCACCATTCTCTCCAACAAGAACCAAAGAGGTTGGGAGATCAGGCTTGAGAGTGAGAAGCTATATTACTTCACCATTGCAATCTTGGATGAAGATAAAAAGAAGACTCTCCCGATTCCTTCAGGAAAGTGCTCAATTCTCATCGATAAACTTTGATTGTCTTCGGGATGGCTTCTGTCATCCCGATAAATATCTCTTTTCCCCAATTTGACAAAAATGAGGCAGAAGAATAGTTAGGTTATGGTTATATTTAGAATATAGGAGGATATCTTATGGACATGAAGTCTTTCTCTCTTGAAGGAAAGGTCGCTTGGGTTACAGGTGCCAGTTATGGAATAGGAATGGCTATTGTCAAGGCATATCATGACGCAGGGGCTAAGGTTGTATTCAACACATCACGCCAGGAAAGCGTTGACAAAGGTCTTGAAGAATACAGAAAGTGTGGTATGGACGACGTGGAAGGTTATGTCTGCGATGTTACGGATGAGAACGCTGTCCAGGCTTTGGCAAATAAGATCATCGAGAAGTTTGGAAGACTCGATATCTTGGTAAACAACGCAGGTTGTATCAAGAGAATCCCAATGACAGAGATGAGTGCAGAAGATTTCAGAGCTGTAGTGGACCTGGATCTCAATGCTCCTTTCATCTGCTCCAAGGCTGTAATTCCTCAGATGATCAAGCAAGGTGGTGGAAAGATCATCAATATCTGCTCCATGATGAGCGAACTCGGAAGAGAAACCGTCAGTGCTTATGCTTCCGCCAAGGGTGGCTTGAAGATGCTTACAAAGAATATTGCATCAGAGTATGGCGCATACAACATCCAGTGCAACGGTATTGGACCTGGATATATTGCAACTCCTCAGACAGCTCCTCTCAGAGAGAGACAGCCTGATGGTTCCCGTCATCCTTTCGACTCTTTCATCATTGCCAAGACTCCTGCAGAAAGATGGGGTACACCGGAGGATCTTCAGGGACCTGCAGTATTCCTTGCTTCCGATGCATCCAATTTCGTCAACGGACACATTCTCTATGTCGACGGCGGTATATTGGCTTATATCGGAAAGCAGCCAAAATAAGAATAAGTGTATTCTATTTCCGGGCTCTCTTGAAAAAGAGGGCCTTTTTCATCTTCAAAGGATTACCTTCTTAATTTAGACTGAAAACATGAAGTATCTGATTATTCTTTTCTCTATCCTTATCTCTCTATGTTCTTGTGGTGATAAAAAAGACACAAGCTATATAAATGTAGCGGTATCCCAGGAACCTGTAACTACTGATGTAATGGTCAACACCTCCCTGACAGGTAGGTTGATCTTTGTAGGCAGCGTGTATGAGCGTCTCTTGGTTTTGGACGGAGAAGGAAATGTAAGACCTGAGCTGGCTTCCTCCTATTCCCTTTCCGATGATGGTAGGACACTGACCTTTGAAATAAGAAAGGGGGTAAAGTTCCACGATGGAACGGACCTGGACGAAGATGATGTGGTGGCAAGTCTCAATAGATGGCTCAGGGTATATGAAAAGGCTGGAGCTATGGTGGGGGATGCTCTCTTTTATAGGGATGGAAACCTTGTGACAATTAAGAGCGGGAATAATCTCACCTTCCTTCCTGTTCTTATGGCCTCTTCTCCCCAGTCTGCCGTCATTGTCCCCAAAGAGTATGCAGAAAAGAATGAAGAGCTGATGACAAAAGCCCCGGGTACTGGTCCATACATACTTGAGGAATGGACCAGTGGAGAGAAAATAGTACTTTCCGCTTTTCCAGATTACAAGGGATATGGTGGTGGCAATAACGGAATATGGGGTGAAAAGAAGGCTGTATGCCAAGAGATATATTTCTATTTCGTCAGTGACAGCACCACTAGGCTGTTGGGGCTCAAGAGTGGAGAGTATGACTTCATAAACGACCTTATGAGCGACGACAGGGTCTTGGTTGAAAACGATCCTTCCTTGGAGACTGTGGACGGAGAGGAGTCAGGGTTGATCGCCTTGGTCTTCAACAAAAAGGAAGGTGTGTTCAAGAGTCAGGAAATTAGGGAGGCTGCAGCTCTATCCTTTGACAGAAAAGAGTTGATGAAGTCCTGTTATGGGGACTACGGTTGGTCTTTGGACTCCCAATATATGGAGAAGGGATCAGGCTTTTATATAACAGATATCCAGGATCCCACATATGAAAGGAATGTGGATAAGGCCTCAGATATCCTTTCTTCCCTATATGATGGAACTGAAATAAAGATCCTTACATCCAACCTTTCCAATCTGGAAAAGATAGCATATGCTGCGGAAAGCGAGTTGGAAAGTGCAGGGTTTGACGTAAAGGTCATTGTCACAGACTGGGCTGGAATGATGGAGAAGAGAAAAGACGGCAATGAGTGGGATATCTTCATTTCGGCTTTCTCAAAGGTTCCTCTTCCTCAGATGAAGTCTTTCCTGTCACCTACATACCCAGGGTGGATAGAAGAAGACAGCGACGCATACAAATCCTTCCTGTCTTTGGATGAGGAGGTGACCATCGAGAGTGCGGAAGAGAAATGGAAGGATGTCCAAAAAGATCTGTGGAATTACCTCCCGTCATATATTCCTGGCCACTATTCCACATCATATGCAAAGAGCAATAAACTACAGGGAGTAATTATTCAGGATGGCTTCTATTTCTGGAATGCTTATGTAGAGAGATGATATAGGAGAGGAGTGTGGGAAACAGGATAAAGAGGCGTATTCTCTCGTTTGTTCTGACACTTTTAATAGTGTCACTCTTTGTTTTTTCCTCTGTTTCCCTTGCTCTTGGAGATAGCTCATCCTTTGTCCTTTCAGATGAAGCATCGTCCATAGCTGTAGAAGACTACAGAAGGACCATGGGGTTGGATGACAACATTTTCATCAGGTACTTAAGATTTCTTGGCAACTTCTTCACATTGAATTGGGGAAAGACGATCGGAGGAGAGGAAATAAGGAAGGTAATACTCGACAGGCTTCCTGTCACCCTCTCCCTTTCCTTTTATTCAATACTATTCTCTACCTTCTTTTCTATTCTCATAGTCTTCTTTTCCTTACAAAAAAGAGGTATGAAGGAGAGTAGGATCATCTCCATACTCTCTTCTGCTTTTCTTGTCCTTCCTTCGTTTTTGACGTCGTTATTATTGGTCTTGATATTTAGTTTGTGGTTAAAACTATTTCCTGTATCCGGGTATTCAAGAATAAATAATGGGTTTTTTATGCATTTCAGGTCTCTATTTCTCCCTTCTCTTACTCTTTCGTTGTTGCATTCATCCCTTATGATGAGAATCATGTATTCAACACTGAAAGAGAGCTTGGAAATGCCATATACAAATACAGCCCTATCAAAGGGAATGAAGGAAAAGAGTCTGGTGGTATCATCGGCATTGAAGCCTTCCCTCCCCATTTTCTTCACTCTCATTTCCGATAGTATCTCTTCAGCCCTAGGAGGTTCCTGTGTTGTGGAGAATGTGTTTGCCCTTCCTGGTATGGGATCGCTGATGGTGAAGGGTGCTTTGGAAAGGGATGCTTCATTGGTATCCACTTGTGTCATGGTGGTGGCCTTTCTTGTTTCCTTTACTTTTCTTGTCACCGATATCCTGACTGATACTGTGGATCCAAGAATAAGGAGGAGCAATGAGAAAGCTTAAAGTAGGGTTCTTTCTGTTTATTGTGCTCTTCCTTTTTTCTCTATGCTTTATGGGAAAAGGGGAAGTCAATGCTGATCTTAGGGTCGCTCTTCCCTCCTCCAGTCATATCTTTGGTTGTGATACCTTGGGGCGTGACCTTTTTCAACGTGTATGCTTCGGCACTGTATTGTCCATTTCAATCAGCACCTTTGTATCTACATTATCAGTGGCATTGGCCTCTTTCTCTGCAATAGTATCTTTCAGAAACAAAAAGCTTCAGTCCTTTTTGCTTGCATTGGTTTCCGCCTTCAAGTCTATTCCTACAGTGCTTGTGGGACTGTTGTTTGCTTCTTTCTTTGGTGGAGGGGTGTTCAGCGTCATGTCTGCCTTGGGTCTAAGCTGTACCTTTTCATCCATTAGGGTTTTGGATGTAAAAGTAAAGGAAATAGAGAGCGAGGAGTATATTGTTTCCTTGGAGGCCTTGGGATTGAAAAAAGGAAGAATAGTCTTCTTTCATATTCTTCCTTCTCTATTTCCCATAATGAGGGAGGAGTGGGCCACCGTGATGATGACAGCCATTCTTTCAGAGTCAGCTTTATCTTTCTTGGGAGTGGGTATAGACCGCTCCATTCCAACTCTTGGCTCTTTGCTTTCTGAAGCCCGCTCCCTGTTTTTCACAAAGCCGCATCTTTTGGTTTTCCCCTCTCTGTTTTTGGTGGCGATAGGAGTATTGGTAATGGTTATAAAGAGTGGGCTCTCAGAGCTTGATCCTTCCTCTCATTGACCTGGCAAGGGTGAGTTTATCTACATAACCAAGGTCTCCGCCAATTGGGATTCCTGAAGCAAGGCGTGTAAGGGTCAAGTTCTCGAAAGGAGACAAAAGCTGACGAAGATAAAGGGCGGTAGTGTCACCTTCTTCCGTTGGGTTTGTTGCGATTATGACTTCTTTGAAAGATCCCTTTTCGATTCTGTCCTTCAATTCCTTTATTCTAAGGGAACCGGGGCCTATGCCGTTAATGGGGTTGATGGCTCCTCCTAGAACATGGAAAAGCCCGTTGTATACTCCAGACTGGGCTATGGAGAGGGTGTCTTGGGGCTCTTCAACTACACATAACAAGGTTTTGTCCCTTTTTTCGTCGTCACAGTACGGGCATATATCCCCCTCGCTGTAGCAGCCGCATATAGGGCAGGGGTGTATTTTATCCTGCAGTGTGGATATTGCTTCCCCCAAGGCGTTGTTATAGTTTTTGTCTGTAGCTATAAGGTGATAGGCAAGCCTTGTCGCAGACTTTTCCCCCATGCCAGGAAGCTTCTTCAACAGCTTTACCAGTTCATCCAGTGCCGTCATAGATTGAAGCCTCCAAGGCCCAGGTTCTGGAGTTGTCTCTTCGAGAAGTCTTCTACGGCAATGTTGAGCTTGTCTGTTGCATCATTGAAGGCGGATGTGACCAAGGTCTCGATCATGTTTTTGTTCTCAGGGGAGAGCATTATGTCGTTGATGGAGATGGATACTACTTTGTGTTCACCGTTTACTGTGACTTCCACCATGCCTGCTCCTGCATTGCCTGTGGCGGTGATGCCGGATAGCTGGCTCTTAATATTCTTCATCTGAGCTTCCAGAGTCCCCATCTGCTTCATAAATTCGAAGGGATTGTTCGTCATTTGTCTTCTCCTCCTTTTCTTCCTGTCCTATAGTCTCATTTGCCAAAGCGGCCACTTCCTTAAACTCTACATTTCCACCGAAAATGGACCTCAAAGCCTCCATCTTTGGCGATGCCTTCTTCTCTACGCTCTTTTCTATAGAGAGTTCCAGCCTGACGCTTACACTTCTTCCTATGACTTTACCTGCTGCTTTTCCAATTACGGCAAGGGAAGGAAGAAGTGAGTTGTATTGGAAAGCCTGCCCCATGGTGATCAGGATAGAATTGTCTTTGTTGTCATCGACGGCAGTTGCTGCAGATATATATCTGGCTTCAACACTCTTTCCCATGTTTCTCAATTCTTCCTGTATCAGAGGAATTATAGATAGGTCGACCGAAAGTTCCTGAGGCTCTTCTTCCTTTGTCTCAGGTTTTGCTTTAGTAGCTTCAATGGTGGGTTTTGTCTCTGTTTCTGGTTCTTTTGGCTTTGTCTCTACCTTTGTTTCAGTGGCTTTGGGGATGGATGACTCTTCCCTGTATACCACTTTATCTAGTTTTTTTTTGACTACGACCTTGCCTTCTGCAATACCTTCCCTCATTTTCTTTATCTCTTCCATCAAGGATTCACCTGATACAAGGGAAGGAAGGGAGGAGAGCCTGGAGACCATAAGCTCTATCTCAAAGCGGGGAGAAATGGAGTATC
>JALFRH010000110.1 GCA_022785155.1 Spirochaetales bacterium | reverse complement strand
GTAAAACCATTTCTCTTCGCCACATCCAGCATGGATGGGACTTTGTGATAGCGGTCATACCAGTACCAGTCCGGGGCAGGATTATCCGGTTCGAACTTATCGTTGTTGAAGATACCGTGTCTATTTGGATAACATCCTGTAAGAATCGATACATGGCAGGGGTAAGTCAAGGATGGATAGACACTCAGCATTTCCAGTCCTTGTGCGTAGTTATCGAAGAAAGCCTTTGCTTCAGGAAAGGTCTTAAGCACTTCTACATCACTTGTTATCATGGCGTCTATTGAAACAACCACCACTTTATTGTGTCCCATTTATTTTCCTCCGTATTATCTATCAATTCCCAACAGGGAAAGTATATATGATGCCTCATCAACCAAGGATGAGACTTTCTTTTCCTCATTGTTCTCCTCTTGTCCACAAACCACAAAGGGAGGCTTCATTCCCTTTTGGGGAAGATGGCCATGGGAAGCCTTCATGAATGTACCGGGAGTTATACTCTTGATAAGTGGAAGGGATGGCTTTTTCTCCAGATATGTACCCTCACCAGCCTCCACTACAAACTGGAAGTCTCCATAGAGCCCATATTGACCTTTGGCTTCTTCCTTACGGAATATCTCACCCAGTTGCCCGGGATATTCCTTCTTTATTTCATTTATTATATCAAAGGCTTCTTCTTCCCCTATTCCTTTGATATATACCAGGGCCGAAAGACCTGTGGAATGGAAATAGACTTTATAGTCCACCACATCTCCATTTTCATTGAAAGTGCATAGCCCTTTGTCCTCCAGGACTTTATGGATGGAAAAACTATGGTCCCTATCAAGCTGGCCATGGTCTCCAAGAATAACAAGATTAAAGTTTTCTTTTCCAAAAATAGTAGTCAGTTTATCCCAGATAAGAGCCAATTCCTCACCTACATGGCTTATGGCACTTATATTCTTTTCGGGGTCAACTCCGTTGTTATGTCTGGAGCAGTCAAGCTCAGCCAAATGTAGAAGCGTCAGGTCAGGTCTATATGTCTCCAAAATGTCCAAAGAAGCATCCATGGTCAATTTATCTATATCTCTGTTCATGAAGGAACATCCATCCCATACATGCCTCTTAAATACTTTATGCCCCTCAATTGAATTGACAGCCTCATACTTCTTCATCCAATCAATCCCTGCAGGTGGCCATACCTCTCCTATGAGGTAGTCTACCTTTGCCCCGCATGTCACAGGCCAGGATATACTTGCAGTCTTGAGGCCAAAGGATGAAGCTATATCGAATATTGTATCCACCTTTATGTCCGAGGCTTTTCCCAGCCATCTCATGGTATTCCCGACACAAAACTCTTCGTTATGGATGATTCCATGTTCCCCAGGGAGTTTTCCTGTAAGGATTGTTGCATGACAGGGATATGTCAATGTGGGATAGACACAGAGAATATCGCGGAAAACATGTGAAGAAGAAAAAGCATTCTGAAGATGAGGCATCTTCATCAAATACTCCAGATCTTCAGTGACAAGGGAATCAACTGATACTACAACAACTTTCTTCATATTTTTGAAAAAGGGAGGGGCTTTCCCCTCCCCTTTAGGCATCTCCTGTTTTTTTACTTCAATGCATTTACAAGTGCATCCATTGCAGTCTGAGGATCCACATGATTCTCAAGGATGCTCTTCATCATTGTCGTAATTTCTGTGCTGAGAGTTGAAGTGGAGTATGTATCTGTTGTGAATGCAGGCTCATAGAAGAGGAAATCCTTCTGCTGTGTAGCTGCCTTCAAAGCATCGTTTCCACCGTTAGCGATGAATGTCTTATACTCTTCTGTCTCAAGAACACTGTTTCTTGTAGCCATGTAAGCTGTACCGGTTGTGATCTTAAGGGAAGCTTCTGTAGATGTGATGAACTTGATGAATTCCCAAGCTGCATATGTCTCTTCAGTATATCCATCGAGGCTGAGTGCTGCGATTACATGGTCATAGGAGAGTGCATGTGGATCTTCAAGATTTGCCTGAGGAATTGGAGCAGCAGACCACTTGAACTCAGGTCCCTTCATGTTGATGTATGTGCTTTCAACTGTTCCACCTACGTACATCATGATTGTCTGTCTTGCAAATGGACCGGAGAAGAAATAATCTTCACCAGCTGTTCTCCAGATACCTGCCCAAACCTTGTCTGCATAATTTGTTACACCTTCGAGCCAAGCGTTGTCTTCCAAGAAGAGAAGATCACCCTTGTTGTTTGTATATGCTCCGCCATACTGATAGCAGAGGTTCTGGAAAAGGTAGGAAAGGTTGTCATAACCGAAAGCAGCTCTACCTGTAAGGTCATAGATCTTCTGAGCTACAACTTCCAGTTCATCCCATGTCCTTGGTGGAACAAGGCCGTTTTCTGCGAAGAAGTCTGCGTTGTAATATACGACGTCAACGTTCTTTGCCAATGGGAGGGAATAGATACCTTCCTTTGAATAACCCATGCTCTCTTCCTGGAATGCTGGGAAGAAATCATCGAAATCTGTGATTCCGACTTCAGAATCGTTGATATATGGTGTAAGGTCTACTGATGCATCTGCTGTTACATAGTCTTCATTGTAGATGACCTTTGTCATTGCAACTGCAGGAACATCACCAGCCTTGATAGCTCCAATAACCTTGGAATAAAGCTGAGGACCTGATCCCTGGGCAACAGGAACAACAGTGATACCCTTTTCCTTTCCAACTGTATCGTTGAATTCCTTAACAAGACCTTCAATTACAGGAAGCTGAACGTCTCCAGAGAAGCTGTGCCAGAATTCGATGGTGATCGGATTAGAAATTGTTGTGACTACATCTGATGATTCAGATGTTGTTGCCTGCTCTGCAGAACCACCAGCGAATGCGAAGGAAACTGCGAGAAGAACCACTGCCAAGAAAGAAATAAGTTTCTTCATTTTTTTCTCCTTAATATTTTCCATATTTATGTTTACTTGTTATTTGCTTAACCCTTGATACCGCCACTGGCCACACCCTCGATGATCTTTTTCCTGAATATAAGGAAGAGAACGATGATAGGAAGTACAACCAAAAGGGAGGCTGCCATCTGGAGGTTTATTCTTGTAGAGGCTCCGGCATTGAATCTTATGAGGCCTAGGGTAAGGACCCTCATCTCTTCATGGTTTGTAACCATCAAAGGCCATAGGTAGCTGTTCCACTGCCCTATAAAGGACAACAGACCTATTGTAGAGAGAGTGGATGTACTTGTGGGAACAAGGACTCTCCAGAGATATCTCCAGTCGGAGCAGCCATCCATTTTTGCAGCTTTATGGAGTGCAATCGGAACCTGCATAAAGGTTTCACGAAGCATATATATGTACATGCCGCTGGCAAGAGACGGAACTATGATACCCATGTATGTATCCATCCATCCTATCTTTGCAACCGTTACGTAGTTCTGAATGATCAGGATTTCTCCCGGAACCATCATTGTGGCGATAAAGAACATCAGGACAGCACTACTTCCATGGAATTTCAGGAGAGACAGTGCATATGCAGCGAATATACTTATAAGCAGAGTAAGGACTGCATGAAGCACGCTGACTATTACTGTATTGATGAAATATCTGCCAAAAGGAGCCATCTCAAATACTTTTGGAAAGTTCTCGGGATGCCATCCATTATGAGGAAACCAAGTAGGTGGAGTATGTACGGATTCAGGAGTATCCTTGAAGGCTGTAAAGAACATCCATGTAAAGGGGAAGATCATTATTACAGCCCCTATTGTCAAAATTATAAGGGAGATGATATCCACAATTCTCTTTTTTTGCTTGAGACTCTTCATTCTTCACCTCCTCAATAATAGGTAAGACGCTTGGTTACGACCTTCTGTATAATGGTCACAACAAGAATAAGCGCAAACTGTATTACTGCTGCAGCTGCAGCGTAATTCACCTGGTTTCTGGAATAGAACATGTCATATACATAATAGGTAAGAGTCATGGCCTTCTCTGCTGGACCTGATCCACCAAAGAGAGCAACCACTTCATTGTAGATTTTGAATACGTATATGACAGAGACTATGGAAAGCATCCAGAATGTAGGTGTAAGGGAAGGAAGGGTTATTCTTCTGAATGTCCTCCACCCTTTGGATCCATCGATTTTGGCACTTTTGTAGAGTTGGGGATCTATTCTTTTCAACCCTGCAAGAAGAATGATCACCTTAAACGCAAGACCTGACCATATATAGAATATTATAAGTGACCATACAGAGTATTTGGGATCACCTAACCAACTTGGCCCTTTGATTCCGAAGAGACTTAATATGTAGTTCAGATATCCATATTCGCTATGGAGTATGGCGCTGAATACTACACCTATTGCTATTGTCGATGTTACATATGGCAGGAAGAATATTGTCTGGAAGATACCGTATGTCTTCTTTCTGCCGTTGATCAGGAGGGCGATTCCCAATGCCAGGACCATTGATACAGGAAGACCCACAAGGAGTATTATGAGGGTGTTTATCAGGGCCTGTCTGAATCTTGCATCAGAAAGAACATAGTTGAAAGCTTTGAGTCCGAAGCCTGAACCGATATCCCTGATGTAGTTATATTTGGTATAGAAGGCCATTCTTCCTGTCTTTATCATTGGATAGACAAGAAAAACAGCGACGACTGCCAAGGCTGGAAGCAGATAAAGCCAACACTTTCCTTCCCTCCAGACAGACTTCAGGAGCTTATTTTTATTTCCTGTGTTGTATTCTTTATTTGATGCTGCCATTGATCTGCCTTCCTGTTTCCTGATCGAACACATAAACCATGTTCTTCTTTACACCAAGATGGATCTCATCTCCGACTCTGACTACATCAAGATTATCGATGATGGCACAAACAGGAGTGTTGTTCAGAGAGAAGTACACCAGCTGGTCCCTACCCTTCACTTCCACATCCTCCACTTTGGCCACAAAGTCTTCTCCGTGGCAGAACCATTCGGCCCTGATACCGATGTTTACATCCTTGTTTCCCTCTACATTTACAGCATAAGGCTTCTGGCCACCGAGAATTATGTTTCTGTTCTCGAGCTTGGAAGGAATAATATTGATAGGAGGATTTCCCAGGAAAGAAGCCACAAATTGTGTACTTGGAGATAGATACATTTCCTGAGGATGGCACTGTTGCTGGATGAAACCTTTATTCATCAGGATGATTTCATCACATATACTCATGGCCTCTTCCTGATCATGGGTTACAAA
>JALFRH010000069.1 GCA_022785155.1 Spirochaetales bacterium | reverse complement strand
TTCTTTGCCGGGTTCTCTGGCTCAAGGAAATCCATTCTTCCAGGAGTGGCCTCCAGGACTACAGTTTTGGCAAACCACTGCTCAGAGTTCATTGCCTCCCCATATTCAAGGACAGGAATACTTGAAGGAAATCCAATCCATAGGGATATGGTGTGGGCTGCAAGAAAGGCAGGTCTGGCCTTTATCTGCAATGTAGTGATCAACAGCGAAAAGGAGCCTATCTATGCCGTTGCCGGAGATGCAGAGAAAGCCCATGAGGAAGGCTGCAGATTTCTTTCTTCCCTTTGCAGGGTGAAGGCCAAGAAAGCCGATATTGTAATCTCCACCAATGGAGGATACCCTCTGGACCAGAACATCTATCAGGCGGTAAAGGGTATGACGGCTGCAGAGGCCACCGTAAATGAGGGAGGCGTAATCATAATGCTTGCAGCCTCCAACGATGGACTAGGTGGCGATGACTTCTATCATCAGATGGCAGACGAGAAGGATATTCATAAGACTATGGCACTTTTCCTCTCCAGGGGAAGGAATGAAACTGTTCCTGACCAGTGGCAGACTCAGATTTTTTTGCGTATACTGATGAAGGCTACAGTAGTGTATGTCTCCAGTGCTCCCGACGAAATAGTGGAAGACCTTCATATGATCCCTGCCCATTCTCTGGAGGAAGCTTTGGAAAAGGCAAGGAAAATAATCGGAAGGGCGGATGCCACCATCACAGCAATTCCTGATGGAGTATCCGTCATTGTGGAATAGTGATTATTCCGGGTCCTTTGGGCCCGGTTCTTCAAAAGGAGATAGAATGTCTGAGAATCTGAGAAAGGATGCAGATAGAATTATCGATAGGGCCATAAAGGAGTCCCTCCCTGATTCTGCTGTAAGAAAAGCTCTTCAGGAGTTTCCTGAAACCAAGGGTAAGGTGGTATTGATTGCTGTAGGTAAGGCAGCTTGGCAGATGGCTGATGCAGCATATGGCTTCCTTGGAGATAGAATTGGCAGTGGAGTTGTGGTGACCAAATATGACCACAGCAAAGGACCTGTCGGCCCCTTGGAGATTTATGAAGGGGGGCATCCTGTTCCAGATGAGAATTCCTATAAGGGTACGGCTGCAGCAATCAAGGCTGTAGAGGGTCTGAAGGAGGAAGATATAGTTCTCTTCCTGGTTTCCGGAGGCGGTTCCTCTCTCTTTGAAAAACCTCTCATTCCTTCTTCCGATATGTCACGCCTCACTTCCGAGCTTCTTGCTTCCGGAGCATCCATTACAGAGATGAATACCATCCGTAAGCGTATGAGCGCTGTAAAGGGTGGAAAGTTCGCCCTTCTCTGTAAGCCGGCGAAGGTATTCTCCATAGTGCTTTCAGACATTATCGGGGATCCTTTGGATATGATAGCTTCAGGCCCCGCTTATCCAGATTCCTCCACCAAGGAAGAGGCAATAGCCATTGCGGAAGCCTATGGCCTTACTCTTACAGATGAGATGAGAAAGCTCCTACTGCAGGAGACTCCAAAGTCTCTCGATAATGTGGAGACTCATGTTACAGGCTCTGTAAGGGAGCTCTGTGCTTCAGCCTCCCGTGCAGCAGAAGAGCTTGGATATAAGCCTTTTGTGTTGACTTCCTACCTTTCATGTATTGCAAGGGAAGCCGGAGTAGTGCTATCGGATATCGCCATGCACAATAAAGACACTAAGGAAAGCCTGGCCTTTATAATGGGTGGAGAGACAGTGGTGAAGCTGACGGGAAAGGGAAAGGGTGGAAGAAACCAGGAACTGGCTCTTGCTGCAGCTCCTCTTCTTTCTTTCGTGGAGAATGCAGCCGTCTTCAGCGTAGGCTCCGATGGAACCGATGGTCCTACCGATGCAGCAGGTGGATATGTGGATAGCGATACTCTCTCTTCCTTGAAGGAGAAGGGCATAGACATCCAGAAAGTCCTTGAAGACAACGATGCCTACAATGCTCTTGATAAGTGTGGAGGCCTCATCATCACAGGACCTACAGGAACCAACGTCAACGATGTTTCAGTGCTTCTTATAAAGAGAAACTAAGTCAAAAGCCCACAAGGAAGGTCTCCCTGTGGGCTTTTTAAGCATAAGGCCTCTTTTATAAGATCCCGGCATGCCTCGGATAATAGGGC
Source organism: Spirochaetales bacterium (assembly GCA_022785155.1). Taxonomy (GTDB): domain Bacteria; phylum Spirochaetota; class Spirochaetia; order Sphaerochaetales; family Sphaerochaetaceae; genus Ornithospirochaeta. The sequence goes on along the minus strand of JALFRH010000069.1, from coordinate 2,247 downwards.
GTCAACACCGATTGAATGGGTATTTACTCGGAGAGGGAAGTGGAAACCTCGGATACAATGGATTCGGAGAGCTTCTGAAGTATCTCCCCGATCTCCTCAGGGCTTTCGTAGAAGCCGTTTTCAGCCCATTTCCTTACAACGCACATGGAACCTTCCAGAGCGTAGCTTAGTATATATTTCTGTCTATTTTCATTTACTCCCAGATTCATTGTTTTCATGAGTTTATCCAGAACCTTTTCATGATACTTCCTCATGAAATTGAAATCATTGCTTGTCAAAAGAATATGATAATAATCCTTGTTTTCCCTCAAATACTTTAGAAAACAGATTTGGCTTTCCTTTTTGAAATCTATGGCCTTATCTGCCTCGGCTGCTATTTCATTCTCGATTTCCTCCAACAGGTCATAGACATTTTTGTAGTGCAGATAAAAAGTTGAGCGATTAAGCTCAGCCTTTTCACATATTTCACGGATTGAAATCTGTGAGATGTGTTTGTCTTTCATCAATTGGGCCAAGGCTTTTCTAAACATCAACTTCGTCAATCTTGTTCTTTGGTTCATGGTTTCTCCATATTTTTTGCCATAACTATCTATTTTACAACAAATGAATTATAGATTGTTTGTTGTGATATAGATAATATGTCCATAAAATTAATTCAATAAGTGTAAACTCTTTTGGTCGGTTGATCATTCTATTGTAAAATGGAGAGATCTCAAAATGAATGTATATGTAGTTACAGGTGGTGGTAGTGGTATTGGAAAAGCCGTAGTCGAGGCCTTTGGAAAGGATGTGGTCACTGTTATTACAGGAAGAAGTGAAGCCAAGCTTAAAAAGTGCAGGATGAGTTGAACTCCAATGGCTATCACGTTGAAATCAAGACCTGTGATGTTTCAAAGCGCCAGGATGTAAACAGTCTGGCCAAATTTGCTGCCGGCTTTGGTAAAGTGACAAAGGTGGTGAACTGTGTCGGAGTATCAGGAACAATGGCGGATAGGGAGACGATCATACGCATAAACTGTCTGGGAACTGTTTATATAAACCAGGAGTTTTATAAGATAATGGATGGCGGTTGTATTGTGGATGTATCTTCCCAAGGTGGATATATGCTTCCAAAAATGCTTCTTCCTTCCAGCAAAACCTACTCGTTGGTAATAGAGGACGAAAAAAAGTCAGAATTTGAATTATCAAACCCTGACCTTTCCATAGGCACTTATATCACATTGAATAAAATCAGGTTGCGTAGCTGTATCGGGTAACAATTCTGTTACCTATGATCTTCATAACTAAGTTACTGCATTTCAGTTTTTGTTACTAGTATATATTTTAAAAGTTACTTGACTTTTATCAGTTACTGAGCAACTAATTTGTTTCCATGGAAGAAACTATTGAATGCATAAGAAATTCATCATACCGGAAGATGAGCTTGATAGGTACATGATATACCGGCTGATACTGCTTTCCTTCGAAAAAGACGTAAAGGACGGGGCGATGTCGTTTGATGATTATGTTGAGGCAGAGCGTGAAGCTGCTGATCTATGCAGCCCCTTCATCAGAGTCTCTTCCATAAGTCTGCGGCGTTACCTGAAGGATACTCGCAGGAAGGAGGATACTGTGGAAAAAACACCTAAACCGGTGGTGATTAAAGATGAAGATGAAATAGGGACCTGCAAACAATGCGGTCAGCCTTTTATCCTTAACAAAAGGGGAGTAAAAAGTTCGTTCTGTTCATCTCGATGCCGGGTTGCATATTACAGAAAACAGCACTCGGAGGTTGCCTTCGGTGATTCTGTTTTTAAGCTCTCTCCAGGTCGCTTTCTCGTTTACAGTGGAGACGAAGAAATAAAGAGAGGCGTCATGTGTTCTACGCCTCTTGTTTTCAAAAGTGTAAGATTCATTATTTGATTAATTGGCCCCAAGGAGCACCTTGAGGCCATGTCATTATTTGAACTTCCAGATTATATCGTTAATAAGCAGTTCCTTCTCCAAACTCTCTGGGGTGGTACCTTTTCCTATATGGACGTGCTCGATTCCCATAATACTTGCCCAGGTATGCATCATCTCTGCCTCACAATCAAAGGATAATACCGTATGATGTGATCCGCCAGACATTATCCAGCATTCGAGGCCTTTGTTTAGATCAGGCAGTGCCTTCCACATTACTCTTGCAACTGGAAGATTAGGCATCTTCATTATAGGCTTGATTGCAATGATATCCTGTGTAATAAGCCTCATTCTGCCACCCATATC
>JALFRH010000043.1 GCA_022785155.1 Spirochaetales bacterium | reverse complement strand
GTACACTATGAGGACATAGTCCTTTGTAGTTTCTGTTGTGGTCTCTTGGCATAGATGACGGCCTTCATAGTTGCGGAATATCTCCTTGGCTCTACGGCGAAGGAGGTTTCTGTCAACTGCACGGCCATAGTGCTTTGCAGGTATAATTATAAACCTGTCATAACCAAGATCATTTTTTAGACTAATTAATCGCATTCCAAGACATGAAAACTTATCTCCATACTTGAAAATGCGATCAATATCGTCTTTCTTTCTCAATAATTCCGTCTTAGTAAGGCTTCTTCTCATCACTGACGGTAAGGCTATATCTTCCCTTGGCTCTTCTTCTAGCAAGAACCTTGCGTCCGCCTTTTGTAGCCATTCTAGCGCGGAATCCAAACTTTCTTGTTCTCTTAGTCTTACTCGGCTGGTAAGTTCTGATACCTTTAGTGCTCATATCTAACTCCAATTTTCTTTATCGCATAAAGCGGTGGTGTCATTTTTAGGGACACTAATCCCAATTTCTGAAGTCTATCAGTCTCTTGGTATTGTGGTCAATACCCTTTTACCACAACAATTTCCTTTATAGGGGCATCCTTAAAAAAAGAATTCCAATCTTTGATTATTCTAGTCTTCTCCATTATAAGGAGAGAACGGGAAGAAAGGGAGTTGGCCTTTACGAAAATTTTTCCTTTTTTTAAATCAAAACTATCCAATTTTGTACAGGAACTAAGTCTTACCCCTGCTATTACAGGCCAGGAAGAGAAGTATTTTTGACGGGAGAAATCTATATTATTCGATTTCAAATACTCTTCGATTCCATTCCAAAGAGTCTCTTCTTCAACCATTTAACCTCCCGTCCTCTACATTGAAATGAAGAGAAGATGAACTATCTTCATAGTATTTCTCATCAGGTAGGAAAGTACACCATACCTGAGAGTATTCAGGTAATGAAGATAACACTTCTCCTCTCTTCAAAGAATCCAATTCAAGAAGAACATCATCCAACAGCAGAATAGGTTTCTTGTCTGTCATTCTTGAAAAATAGATCGCCTGGGATATTCTGAATATAAGGGAACAAAGCCTTAACTGACCTGTTGATCCCATCTGCACAAAGGGGCCATATTGGCTCATTACTACAAATCTATCCCTGTGTATACCACTGGTTGTAGTATTCATCTTTTTGTCTCTTTCCAGTGTGGAAACCAATATATCCTCTATCTCCTCGACAGAACCACCTTCTTTCCAAGAAGGCTGATAGTTTACACAGAGCTTATATTCAGTACCTGAAATTCTGGAAAAAAGAGGAGGAAATATCTTATTGAATTCATAGATAGCTTGTGCTCTATCTTCCATTATTTCCATGCCATAGGTGGCCAACCTGTTGTTGTAGAGGCCAATGAGGTAATCATCTCCACTTCTTATTGCAGCGTTACGCTGTGCAAGAATGGTTTTATATGACCTGAGGGCATCGAAATATCTTTGGGAGTATAGGGACAGCATTTGGTCGAAGAATCTTCTTCTTTCCTCCGGTTCACCCTTTACAAAGGATATATCTTCATGGGAAAAGACAATACAGGGGAAACGGTATACCAACTCTTTTCTGTCCTTCACCTCTTTTCCATCAAGTATTATTTTCCTTTGATTATTGAAAAAGGAAACGGTTATATTTCCTTTTCCTTCTTCATCTTCATAATCACCAGATACAAAAAAACCGTTTTTGTCCCACGAAATGCACTCCTTCAGATATGGTGTTCTGAAGGATGAGCCATATGAGAGAATGTATAAAGCTTCAAGTATGTTTGTCTTTCCCTGTCCATTTGGACCTGTAAGGATTACAGACTTACTATCACAGTCTACATTCTCTATTTTAAGATTTCTAAAATCAGAAGCTCTAAGAGACGTGAATTTCATCAACTTTGCATTGGCATCAAGACAAAGATATAATCTTTTTCAGGCTCCGGAGTGAAAACCATGGCTGCTGTAGGAGTATTGTAGGAAATCTTCAAGAATTCACTTTCAATCTTCTTTACTGTAGGAAGAAGCAAAGAACAGTTGAAGCTGATTTTTGCAGTAGGTCCATCGTACTCACAAGGAATGATCTGCTTGGAATCGCCGAAGTCTGTATCTTCTCCGCTTATCATCACGCCTTCAGTATTGAGATCTACAAAGATTCTCTTTGATTTTGATTCAATAAGGACTGAGTTGAGGGTAATTGCTTTTTCCAAATCAGATACCCTCATTTTGCAGGTATAACTCAAATTCTTAGGAATTACCCTTTCATAATTTGGATAGTTTCCACTAATGAGAGTCGATGAAATGGTTCTGTTACCTATCTTTGAGAAGATAGAGTCTCCATCCATAGCCAAAGAGAATACTCCTTCTCCTGAAGATATGGACTTTAGGGCCTGAAGGAATTTTACAGGAATGATGACTGGAGAGAAGGAAGGTATCTCCTGTTCAAAAGAACGTGAGATGAATGCAAGTCTTCTGCCATCTGTTGCAACCAAATCCAGTTTTTCATCTTTTTTCTCCATATATACACCTGTAAGGAAGTAACGTGTGTTGTCTTCGCTTACAGCAAAGGAAGTCTTATCAACCATCTCAATATAATCTTTCTGAGGAAGGGAGAAATAAAGATTTTCACTGCAACCCTGAATCTCTGGATACTTGGAAGCATCCATAGTCTTCAGGTTGATGTTGATATTGTTATCCGATTCAACAGGTCTTATTGTGAGCTTTCCACCTTCTTCGGAGATTTCAATATCTCCTTCAGGAAGGTTTTTCATGACGGCAACAAGCTTTTCACAGAAAACAGAGGTGGATCCAGGAACGACAGTTTTTACATCGATGGTTGAGACGAAACTCATTTTCAAGTCAGTGGCCTTGATGGTCAGCAAGTCTCCGCTGTTTTCCAAATATACGTTGCTGGTTATTGAGAGAGAGTTCTTCTGAGTGGAAAAACCCATGGCATATTCTATTTCTTGTCTTAAAGTCTGGCATTGGCAGATGAATTTCATAGTCGCCTCCGATTAAATCTATTATATCATTAAATATAACAGTTTAGTAGTAATAATATAGTCTTCCAAAAATGTTAAAAACTCAATCATTTCTATATTTTGAAAGGAAATGCAATGTGGAAAACTTGTTAAAAACTATTCACATTTTTTTCACATCCAAAAAGCCCTGTGGAAAACTAAACTTTTTTTAACTGAGTTTTTCACAATATAAATTAGTTTTCCACATTTAATTAACAGGTTTTTCCCAGGTTTTTAACATTTTTTATTTGGAATTTTCACTGATAATCCTATTGATTGCATCTACAGTCTTTCTTGTAGATTCATCTATTTCAATTAAGGATTCCACTTGCTGTACCGAATATCTTACAGATGTATGGTCCTTATTGAGATATTTGCCGATATCACTTTGTGTAAAGTGACCATAGTTATAGGCGATATAGATTGCAATCTGCCTAGGAATTCTGATGTTTTTGCTTCTTGATGCCCCCTTCATGTCTACAAGTGATACATTGAAGTAGTTTGCAGTGGCTGTGAAGACATCGTTTATGGAATAGTTGGCATTTATTGTAACCTGTTCCACAACCATGTTTTTGAGCTGTTCCTTGGCCATTTCTATGGTTGCCTTCGTTCCTACAAGTCTAGCTATACCGCTTATGGTGATCAAAGCTCCTTCCAGATCCCTTACATTGGTTCGTACAGCCTGGCAGATGTAATCGAGGACATTGTCTGGGATATCCAGGTTTTCTTCCTTGTTCTTCTGTTTTGCTATGGCTACACGGACTTCATATTTAGGAGGTCTTAAATCTACGTTGAGACCACTGGAGAATCTTGTCCTGAGCCTATCTGTAATATCCGTAAGCTCGGTTATAGGGCGGTCACAGGTAAATACGATCTGTTTGTTGTTATGATAGAGCTCCACGAAGGTATGGAAGAGCTCTTCCTGTGTAGACTCCTTCTTCTGAAGGAAGTGTATATCATCGATCAGAAGCACATCGGCATTTCTGTAGGTCTTCTTGAATTTGTTGTTGGATTCCTTGTTTCCGAAGGAAGCAATGAATTCATTGGTGAAAGACTCTGCAGTCACATAGATGATGTTCATATCCGGATGGTTGGAGTATATGTAATTGCCTATAGCCTGCAGCAGATGGGTCTTTCCCAATCCTACTCCTCCATAGATGAGGCATGGATTGAAAGGATTATTTCCAGGATTCATTGCAATCACCTGGGCGGCTCTGAAGGCAATATCCGAGTTATCGCCTTCGATGAAATTATCCAAGGTGTACCTGGGGTTCAATGTAGGGTTTTTTGCACTTGTCTCCTTTTTGGGAGAAACACCTGTATTTTCCTTCGAACTCTGTGATTTGACTTCAGAGATTTTTGTATCTGAGGATACTTCGATGGATACCGTTATATTCTCACCCATCTTCACGGATAGGACGTTTTCTATAACGGTCTTATAGTCTTTGATACTGTCCAACACGAATTTCGATTGGGCTGTTATCAAGGCTACCCCCTCTTCAATATTCTTAAGTTCAACCCTCGAAATCAGCATTGAAGCTCCTGTAGGCAGGGTATCCGATAACTGTTCTTTTACTTCATTCCAAAGTTGATCTAAGACTTCCATAGTTCTTTCAATGATAATTCAACAGAATTCCAAGAGCAAGAACGATATATCAAACTATACACCTTGTAAAATCTGTATCTATTGAGCCTCAATAAGAGAATATGATATATTATATATTATATATCACGCGCGTGCGTGATGAATTTAAACACAAAGGTTAAGCAATGAACGAAGAAGAAATGAAGATTGCGGGACATACTGCCGAAGAGCTTGAAAATGAGCTTAAAGCCAGTGTCCAGTACGATTCATCTGGCATTACTGTCCTGAAGGGACTGGAAGCCGTAAGACAGAGACCTGGAATGTACATTGGTTCTACAGGTATCGATGGTCTTCACCATCTTGTCTACGAAGTCCTGGATAATGCCATTGATGAAGCCATGGCCGGTTTCTGTAACGATATCCATGTATACTTTGAAAATGGTGAGTATGGTGAAGTATGTACTGTGGAAGATAATGGAAGAGGTATCCCGGTAGATATACATCCAGGGGAAGGTAAGAGTGCTCTTGAAGTTGTTCTTACTCAGCTCCATGCAGGTGGTAAGTTCGACCACAATGCATATAAAGTCTCTGGTGGTCTCCATGGTGTAGGTGTTTCCTGTGTAAACGCACTCTCCGAATGGATGCAGGTTGTGGTACACAGAGCCCCTCACATCTATAGACAGATTTACTCCAAAGGTATTCCTCAGACAGAAGTTGAGATTATCGGAGATACAGACCGCACAGGTACAATTGTAAGCTTCTCTCCTGATTTTACAGTCATGGAAAAGAACTCCTTCGACTATGATACTCTCAGCAAGAGATTCAGGGAACTCAGTTACCTGAATAAGGGAATATCCATTACAGTTGAAGACAAACGTGGTGAAGAAGAGAAGAAGGAGTCGTTCCATGCCGAAGGAGGACTCTCTTCCTATGTCAAATATCTCAATGAATACAAGACTGTCCTATCTGATCCCATTTCCCTCGAAGGTGAAGGCACGACTGAAAAGAATGGAGCTGGAGATCCAGTTTCTGTTGAGGTTGCAATTCAATACAACGACAAGTTTGATGAAAAGGTTGTCACCTTTGTAAACAACATCAACACAAGGGAAGGAGGAACCCACCTTTCAGGTTTCAAGGCAGCTCTTTCCAGATGCTTCAATAATCAGCTCAAAAACAGCCAGAAATATATGAAGGTATATTCCGGTTCCCTTGATGCAAAAGATATTGCTGAAGGCCTTACAGCGGTTATTTCCGTAAAGATTCCAAATCCTCAGTTCGAGGGTCAGACAAAGATGAAGCTTGGCAACTCCAGTGTAAAGGGTATCGTAGACTCTCTTGTTTATGAAAAGTTGACAAACTTCTTTGATGAGTTCCCTGAAGTTATGGATAAGCTTCTGAATAAGGTCACTCAGGCTGCCCTTGGAAGAGTTGCAGCCCAGAAGGCCAGGGATAATATCAGAAAGAAGAATGAAGGCGGCGGTCTTCCTGGTAAGCTTGCAGACTGTTCAATGCATGACCCTGAGAAGTGTGAGCTCTTTATTGTAGAGGGTGACTCTGCCGGTGGTTCGGCAAAAAGTGGAAGAGACAGAAACTTCCAGGCCATCCTCTCCCTTTGGGGTAAGATGCTTAACGTTGAGAAGGCTCAGGAAGCAAAGGTTCTTAACAATGAGAAGCTTCTTCCTGTAATCCAGTCCATCGGCGCAGGTATTACCCGTTATAATGCCGGTAGCCAGAGTGAAAGCGAAGAAGAGGAAGATAAAAAGAAAGAAGAAAAACTCTTCGATTTGGGAAAAGTCAGATATCACAAAATCATCATCATGGCCGATGCCGATGTTGATGGTAGCCACATCAGAACCCTTCTCCTCACCTTCTTCTACAGATATATGAGACCTATCATCGAGGCAGGATATGTATATTTTGCAATGCCTCCTCTCTATAAGTTCTCCGGTCCAAGAATCTCCAAGCCTATCTATGCTTATACGGAGGATGAGAGACCTGAGAGACTGGCGGAAGCTGTAGCCCTTACAGGTGACGTAAACAAGGTCGCTGTACAGAGATACAAAGGTCTTGGAGAGATGAACCCTGACCAGCTTTGGGAGACTACAATGAACCCTGAAACAAGAATGCTGGGAAAAGTTCATCTTGCAGATGCAGAAGAGGCTGATCGTGTCTTCTCCATGCTTATGGGAGAGGAAGTCGAACCTAGAAGAGAATTCATTGAGCAGAATGCTACATATGCTCAGAATCTCGATATTTAAAGGAGGGCGAAATGGACGATAAAGAAGATATGACCACTGGTGTTCCTGAAAGCCAGGAGACACGTCCAGGTGCAATCCTGACATATGATCTGGCTGATCAGATGAAGCGCAGCTATATCGATTACGCAATG
>JALFRH010000005.1 GCA_022785155.1 Spirochaetales bacterium | reverse complement strand
AGCTGTGCCGTCTTTGTGGCTGACCACAGCGCTCTTGACACCGGAAATCGCTTCAAGGGTCTTCTTGACTCTTGCTTCACAGTGGCCACACATCATTCCTTCGATATGCATTGTTTTTGTCATAGATAAATTCTCCTTATTATCTTTTTTAAATAGTTTTCTTCTTTTCTTGTCCCTTCTTCCATCATAGATATCTATGGTGTTTATCCTGAGGGCATTTGTCACTACACAGAATGAAGAGAGACTCATAGCCAAGGCTCCAAAAGTAGGAGTAAGCTTTATTCCGAATAGAGGAATCAAAAGACCAGCTGCCAAAGGTATACCCAGAGTATTGTAGAAGAAGGCCCAGAAGAGATTCTGATGGATATTTCTCAGTGTTCTTCTTCCCAGTCTTATGGAAGCGGCAAGATCAGAAAGGGTTCCATTTACAAGAACACAATCCGCACTCTCAATTGCAACATCAGTGCCACTGCCGATGGCAACGCCTACATCAGCGCTCTTAAGGGCGACGGCATCGTTTATTCCGTCTCCAACCATTACTGTCTTGGCCTCTTTCTTTTCCTTCTTTACCCTTTCAGCCTTTCCGTCAGGTAGGACATTGGCTTCGATTTCCTCTATTCCAGCCTTCCTTCCAATGGCGGAGGCGACTATGGAGTTGTCTCCAGTAAGCATGACTACCTTCAACCCCATCTTCTTCATTTCACCTATAGCCTTGGCACTGTCTGGTCTAAGAGTATCGGAAACGGCGATCAAGCCAAATATATTGTCCTCTTCTCCGAACCAAAGGACTGTCTTTCCTTCTTTTTCAAGAGCATCTGCTTTTTCTGAAAGGTCAGAAGAGACAGTGACATAAGTGTCGGCCAATTCTCTCTTTCCACCCCACCCTTTCTTTCCATCAACAACACCTTCAACACCGAAGCCAGGAAGAGCTTTAAAGGAGGAGATGCTTCTCTCTTTTACTTTCTTCTCAAGGGCAACACTCTTGATGGCCAAGGACAATGGATGCTCGCTCTCCTTTTCCAGAGCATAGGCGAAGGAGAGAAGTTCTTCTTCACTCATTTTGTTACTGATAATATTTGTAACAACTGGTTTACCGGAAGTTATGGTACCTGTTTTATCAAGGACAACTGTCTCTGTCCTTCCCATTTCCTCCAAAGCTGCGGCACTTTTATAAAGAATACCGTTTTTGGCTCCCTTTCCGCTTCCAACCATTATGGCCACAGGAGTTGCCAGTCCCAGGGCACAAGGACAAGATATCACAAGTACGCTTATTCCTCTTTCAAGACTATATCCCAAATCCTTTGAAGCAATATACCAAATTATTGTTGTAAATAATGCAATGGCCATTACTGTAGGAACAAATATTCCAGAGACTTTATCTGCAATCTTTGCTATCGGTGCCTTTGAGGCACCTGCAGACTGAACCATTTCGATAATATGAGAGAAGGTAGTGTCATTACCTACTTTTGTAGCATTACACTTCATTGCACCTGAAAGATTTATTGTTGAGGCAAAGACACTGTCACCTTCTTTCTTGTCCACAGGAAGGCTTTCTCCTGTAAGGGAGGACTCATCCACAGCCCCCTCTCCAGAAAGCACTACGCCATCGGAAGGTACTGATGAACCTGGCCTCAATACAAAAACATCATTTACTTTCAGTTCTCCAATAGGGATTTTCTTCTCTTCCCCGTCCCTGATGACCAAGGCTTCTTTAGGCTTCATGGCCAAAAGGGACTTCAGGGCATCTGTCGTCTTACCTTTGCTTCTTGCTTCCAGCATCTTTCCTAGAGTAATAAGAGTTAAGATTGTTCCTGCCGACTCAAAATAAAGGGCATGGAGGGAATGGTGGGCCGCCATACTGTCCATATGTGTCATCAATAGAATCTCATAAAGAGACCAAAGATATGAGGCACCGGCACCAAGGGCCACAAGCGTATCCATATTAGGACTCTTCTTGATCAACGCCTTGGTTCCTGAAATGAAGAACTTCTTGTTTATTCCTATTATTACAGTGGTAATAAGAAGCTGGATGATTGCAATTGCCATAGGAGTGGCGAAAAACTCAGGTAAAGGCCAAGCCCACATTACATGGCCCATTGATATATACATAAGGATAACGAGAAATACCAAAGATACTATTAGTCTCTTTTTGAGTATTGGAGTCTCCTTATCTTCCAGAACATCAGCTTCATCTTCCATATTTTTGTTATCTTCCTTAAGAGATGCTGCATACCCGGCCTTCTCAACAGCCTTAATTACAGAGGAGGCATCGGCACTACCCTCTACAGTCATGGAAGAAGTAAGAAGAGATACAGAGACACTCTCTACTCCTCCAACTTTCTTTACAGCTTTTTCAACACTACTCTGGCAGGCAGCACAGCTCATGCCATCGACTCTATATTCTGTCTTCATTATTTGACCAACTTCTCCAAAACAGATGAAAGTTCTTCAAGAACCTTTTCATCTCCATCCTTGATACCTCTTACTACACATCCATTGATGTGAGTAGACAACAACTCCCTTGAAAAGGAAGAAAATGCAGACTGTGCTGCAGAGCACTGAGTCAAGATATCGATACAATAAGTGTCATCTTCTATCATTTTCTTTATGCCTCTTATCTGACCTTCAATTCTATTGAGACGAGTAATAAGCTTTTTCTTTTCTTCATCATTTCTATATGTCTTCTTTTCTTCGCAACAACAACTCATGCATTCTCCTATACCCCTGATGGGTATAATGAATATACCCCCATACCGTATATGAGTCAAGTAATAATAACTAGACTCAAAAAAAATCAAAAAAATATGAATATTCATTTGAAAATGTCCTAAATTATGTAATAGAGGCAAAGTAAATGATTTTCCGAAACAAGATTAATAAAGATAGGTAGTATTTGTGGACTGCCTTTGATTTTTGACAAAATTAGCGAAGGATAGTACCATTATATATAGAGGATCAATAAAACAGTATACACTAATTATTGCTGTTTTCTCTGCTTGCGCAGAGATGTTTCTGAAGTGTTCTTTGCTGAGGATTGATCTGCCCCCGTTTTAAGTAACACTTTTTGTTCCACAGATTCTCTCTAGGTAACAGAAGGAGAGGAAAAGTGAAGTACAAGAAGCTTCCTTTGAGCAAGAAAAGGAAAATAGTTGAAGAAGTGATGTTGGAAAATAGC
>JALFRH010000193.1 GCA_022785155.1 Spirochaetales bacterium | reverse complement strand
GGATGGGATATGAGAGCTTCTCGTTTCTCTCAATGGCAAGGCTCTCTGCAGAGCGGAAAGAGAAGGCTATGGTATTCTCACCATCTTTAAGAAAGGATGTAATATCGATGAAATGGATCTGATGCTCGTTTTCAAAGCCCTTCACCTTCTCGCCGTTGATAAAAAGTCTTGCTACAGTATCCACCTTTTCAAGTCTGATGAATGTCCTTTCATCTTCTTTCTTCCAGAAAAAGGTCCTGTATATAGTCCAATCACCCCTGCCGATGAACTGTATGTCCAGTTCGTTCATGCCATAGTAAGGATCGGGGATTGTGTTGTTTTTGATCAAAGTATCATGGACATCTCCAGGAATATTCATATTCCATTCCATTCTTTCCTTTATGCCGAATGGGTTGTCTTCGATTCTATCTGCTCTAAGTTTCCAAATGCCGTCAAGGGATATTTCCTTCATATTTCCTCCATAGAGACAATCAGAGTCTATAAGTTGTTTTGGGTTTTGGATATAGAAAAGATGAACTAACCCGACATTGGGGTGAAAATCTGAGGTTTTCCCCATATTCCATGGCTGAAAAAAAGGAATTTCTTTTCTTGATGGATCTCAATCCTGTTGACAAGTTAGATAATACTAACTTATAGTTTCATTGGTATGTTAGACATAACTAACTAGGAGCTGATATATGATACCTCTTTCTCTTTCACCCCAAGGAACCGTCATGACAATCAAGAGTGTAGGGGGAAAACCCGAGATCAAGAGACATTTGGAGTCTCTGGGGTTCTCCTGTGGATCCCAGGTGATGGTGACTTCGGTCCTCAATGGAAACGTCATTGTGAAGATAAAAGAATCCCGCATAGCAATAAGCGGAGAGATGGCAAGAAAAATAATGGTCTGATAAGGAGATGGCTTATGAATACGCTTAAGGACACCAAGATAGGTGAGACTGTAAGGGTCAAGACCCTTATGGGGGAAGGAAGGATAAAGAGAAGGATCATGGACATGGGGATCACCAAAGGGGTTGAGATCTATGTACGAAAGGTGGCTCCCCTTGGAGATCCTATGGAAGTGACTGTAAGAGGATATGAACTCTCTCTCAGAAAAGCTGAAGCAGAGAATATTGTTGTTGAATAAAGGGGAATGGTATGAATATAAGAATTGCGCTTGCTGGTAACCCGAACTCAGGTAAGACCACTTTATTTAATAATCTCACCCAGTCCAACCAATATGTAGGAAACTGGCCTGGAGTCACAGTCGAGAAGAAGGAAGGAAAGCTTAGGAAACACAACGATGTCACAGTCGTGGACCTTCCAGGCATCTACTCCCTTTCTCCATATACAGAGGAGGAAGTGGTTGCAAGAAACTATCTTCTGGATGAAAAGCCCGAGGTCATCATCAACATTGTGGATGGAACAAACCTGGAAAGAAACCTGTATCTCTCTACTCAGCTCATGGAACTGGGCATTCCTTTTGTCATGGCATTGAACATGATGGATGTGGTGAGAAAGAATGGTGACAGAATCGACACCAAGGCTCTTTCAAACTCCTTGGGCTGCCCTGTTGTGGAGATTTCCGCCCTTAGAGGGGAGAATACACTGAAAGTTGCAGAGGATGCCATCAAAGAAGCCCAGAAGGGTAGAAGGACTCCCGCCCCTATCTTCTCTTCAAACATTGAGAAGGTCATCTCCTATATAGAGGAGAAGGCAGCTTTCAAGTGCAGTGAAAGCGAGAAGAGATGGTATGCCATCAAAGTGTTTGAAGGTGACCAGAAGGTTCTGGAGAAGGTAAAGATCGAGAATTATGCCCTTTCTGAAATCAAGAAGGAAGTGGAGAATGTGGAAGTCGAGATGGATGACGACAAGGAGTCCATCATTACAAACGAAAGATACTCATATATCGAAAGGGTGGTGAAGACTTCCTACAAAAAGAAGAGCAATGGCCTTACTGTCTCCGATAAAATCGACACTATCGTAACCAACAAATACCTGGCTCTCCCTATTTTCGCCCTTGTCATGTGGCTTGTCTACTTTGTCTCCGTTTCAACTATCGGAACAATATTTACAGATTGGGCCAATGACGGAGTATTCGGGGACGGTTTCTATCTCCTGGGAATAGGAAGAAGCGCCTATGAAGAGAGTGTGGAGGAGTATGGAACGGCAGAGAGTGTTGTAAATGCCTTCGGGGAAAAACTTGGTCTGGAGGCTGTGGAGCTTGATGAAGACTCTCTAGAGGATATCCTCTTGTCCACAGAAAAGGATGGTGTAGCCAGCTATATCCTTCAGGATGAAGAGACGCTTTCTGAAGAAGAGATAGAAGTGACTTACACAGAACTTGTGGAGTCAGTGGATATCCTCTCCTCCTACAATTACAGCGAACCTGAACCGGAGGAATATGGCCCATGGGTACCAGGACTTCCGGTATTGATCGGCAACGGCTTGGAGGCTATCGGCTGCAGCGAGTGGCTTATGGGCTTGATACTGGATGGAATTGTGGCAGGAGTGGGAGCTGTATTGGGCTTTGTTCCTCAGATGTTCGTCCTCTTCCTGTTCCTTGCTGTTCTGGAAGACTGCGGATATATGGCGAGAATCGCCTTTGTCATGGACCGTATCTTCCGCAAGTTCGGTTTATCTGGAAAATCCTTCATCCCTATTCTTATTGGAACCGGATGTGGAGTGCCTGGAATCATGGCTTCCCGTACCATCGAGAATGAGAAGGATAGAAGAATGACGATCATCACCACAACCTTTATCCCTTGCGGGGCAAAGCTTCCATTTATTGCAATGATCGCCGGTTCCATCTTCGGAGGAGCAAGTTGGGTTGCACCTACAGCCTACTTCTTGGGAATGTTCGCCATCATAACTTCAGGTATCATCCTCAAGAAGACAAAGCTCTTCAGCGGAGACCCTGCACCATTTGTAATGGAGCTTCCTTCCTACCATACGCCCACAGTGAAGAACGTATTGTTATCCATGTGGGAAAGAGGCTGGTCATTTATCAAGAAGGCAGGAACCATTATTTTTCTTTCCACAATCGTAGTATGGTTCACCTCATTCTTCGGTTTTGCAGCGGATGGTTTCAGAATGCTCTCGGAGGAAGAGTTGGACTACTCTATCCTTGGAAGAATAGGTTCTCTCATTGCATGGATCTTCTATCCTCTCGGATGGGGAAATTGGCAGGCGGCTGTGGCCTCCATTACAGGTCTTGTTGCAAAAGAGAATATTGTGGGTACTCTTGGAATACTTTATGGCGCTGAAGGAAGTGCTTATGCAGGTATCTCTGCAGCCTTCTCCAAGGTGGCGGGACTTTCATTCCTCTCCTTCAACCTTCTCTGTGCTCCATGTTTTGCAGCCATCGGAGCCATCAAGAGGGAAATGAACAGCGCCAAATGGACATGGTTTGCTGTAGGTTACCAGTGCCTCTTCGCCTACTTGGTGGCTTTGGTTGTCTATCAGTTCGGTTCCCTCTTTACAGGAAACGTCAATGTCCTGTTATTATTCGTAGCAATTCTTGTTGCAGCATATTTCCTCTACATGCTCTTTAAGAAAGAAAGGAAGGTCGGTGTATGAATCTTTCTTCATTGATTGTTCTATTGATACTGATTTTGATAGTAGGGGCTGTAGTTTTTTCTCTTATAAGGAAAAAGAAGAACGGGGAATCTTCTTGTTCCTGCGGCTGTTCAGGCTGCGGTATGAAAGATTGCTGCCACAAGAAATAAAGGGCGTCAGAGGATGAGGTATCTGTATGAAAACTACAGGTACCTCTTTTCTTTTGCCCTTTCGTGATTCCATAAAGCCATCTATAATCAAGAAAGGCGGAATCACAAAATGAAGATAAAGACAGTAAGCTCTACTTATAAGAGCGTAATGGCCATGAAGAAAGAAGAGAGGAAAAAGCCCTTGAGGCCAAATCCTGTTTTCAGGACTCTTCTTTGTGTACTATCATGGCCCACACTTAAAAAGACACACTTTAGGCTTGAAAAAATAGGAATGGATAGATTGAAAAAGAAGGAGAATGCCCTCTTTCTCATGAACCATTCCTCTTTTATCGATCTCAAGATCGCTTCCTCCATTCTCTATCCCAGGCCCTTCAATATCATCTGTGAAGCCGATGGCTTTGTAGGAAAAGAGGGCTTGATGAGGGCCATAGGCTGCATACCCACCCATAAGTTCGTTTCAGAGACGGTATTGGTAAAGGATATGATGTATGCTGCAAGAAATCTCAAGAACTCCATACTTCTATACCCTGAAGCCTCTTATTCCTTTGATGGAACTACTCCCACACCTCTTCCTGAGAGCCTGGGAAAGATGGTGAAGCTGTTGAAAATCCCTGTGGTCATGATAGAGACCTTCGGAGCCTTCCATAGAGATCCTTTATATAACAGACTCCAATTGAGAAAGGTGGATGTATCTGCAAAGATGGAGTATCTGCTTTCTCCCGACGAGATAAACAAAATGAGCGTAGAGGATATAAACGCCCTTATTGCCCCTCACTTTTCTTTCGACCACTATCTGTGGCAGAAGGACAATGGCATCAAAATAAGGGAAGACTTCAGAGCCGATGGGCTCTCAAGTGTCCTCTATAAGTGCCCCCATTGCCTGAAAGAGGGGGATATGGAAAGCTCCGGCACTACTATAAAGTGCACTTCCTGCTTGAAAGAGTGGAGTCTGGAAGAAGACGGAAGCCTGAAGGCAGTGGAGGGGGAGGAGTACTTTACATCCATACCTTCCTGGTCCAGATGGGAGAGAAGGGAAGTGGAGAAGGAGATAGACGAAGGCAGGTACCTGGTGGATGTAAGGGTGAAGATACTTATGGAGAGGGGGACCAAGGCCATCTATGATATTGGAAACGGAAGGCTGACCCACTCCATAAATGGCTTTAGGCTTACAAGCGACGACAATACCCTGGATTTCAGACGCCATCCCCTTGATAACTATACTGTGGCTTCTGATTTATATTGGTACGAAAAGGGGGATATGATCAGCATAGGCGATACGGAGAAGGTGTTCTTCTGTTTCCCCCTTGAGAAGTGCGACGTGGCGGCAAAGGTAAGGATGGCAACAGAGTATATCTACAAGAAGGTAAGGCGGGAGATGAAAGAGGGGAAAATTGCCAAATAAAGGATAAATGGCATTATATCTATATTTGTGCTAGCATTGCTTTATGACTACTTTGGTTTTAGATCCACAGTCTTCCATCAACGAAGCAATATCCAGTGCCCCGGAAGGCCCTGTGACTTTGGTGCTGCATGAAGGCGTGTGGAGGGAAAAAGTTGTTGTAAACCGTCCTGATGTCACTCTGATCAGTGAGGAAGGGGCACGTATCGACAACGATGATAGGCATGGGACAATCAGGGACGGTAAGGTATATTCCACCGGTGACAGCGCCACCTTTACTGTAAATGCCCCCAACTTTTCTGCTTTGGGAATTACTTTCTCCAATTCCTTCGATTTCAAAAAGGGAAAGGAATGGAACAATAACCATAAGGACGACGGCAGGAAGATTGACCTTCAGGCTGTAGCTTTCCGTGCCGCCTTCGGTGCAGATCACACAAATCTCAGAGCCTGCACCTTCCTTGGGTGGCAGGATACCCTTTACTTGGATTCAGGGGCTTCTTTCTTGGAAGACTGTACCATCAAGGGATCCATAGACTTCATCTTCGGTTCCGGTTCGGCTTTGTTCCAAGGCTGCGAGATAGTATCCAGGGGCCCAGGCTTTGTAGCTGCACCCTCCACCTTCGATAGTGAAGATTTG